>CAZIFN010000077.1:0-1501 GCA_964538205.1 uncultured Mycoplasma sp. | reverse complement strand
CAGAAATAAAGAAAATGATTAAAAAAATATTGAAATAACTTATGAATAATGAAGATTTTAATGAACTAATCAAAACACCATAAGGTGTTTTTTTGCAAAACTATTAAAAAAATTAACAAAATGTTAAACTATAGATTTTTATATGATATAATAAAATTAACAAATGAAAAAATAAAATAGCAAAGGTAAGGTGTAGTAAAATGAAAAAAAATTATATATTAGGACTAGATATAGGTATATCATCAGTTGGATGGGGATTATTAGAATTAGATGAAAATAATAATCCATATAAAATAATTGATGTTGGTAGTAGAATATTTACCCCAGGAGAAGAAGCATCAGGAGACAGCAAAGCAAAAGCAAGAAGAGAAAAAAGAGGCTCAAGAAGAGTAATAAGAAGAAGAGAATTTAGACTAGATAGAGTAAAAAATTTATTATATGAACAAAACTATTTAAAAGCAAATGTTACTAGTGATATAGTTTCAATTAAAAATGAAGAATTATCATTAGCATTTGATAATATGATAAATAATTATTACAAAGATAAAGATACAAACCCATATAAACTAAAAGTTGAAGCACTTGATAGAAAATTAACAAATGAAGAATTATCAATAATACTAGTACACTATGCTAAAAAAAGAGGTTATAAATCAAATAGAGAAGAAATTAGTGATAAAGATACAGGAAAAGTATTAAGTGCAATAAAAGAAAACAAAGAATTAATAAAAGAAAACAACTATCGCACAATATCAGAAATGTATCTAAAAGATGAAAAATTTAAAGATAAAATTAAAAACAGTCCTGGTAATTATAAGATATCTGTTACTAATGAAATGTACCTAGAAGAAATAAATAAAGTACTAGATACACAAATAAAATTCGGCTTAATAGATGAAAACTTTAAAAAAGAATACCTAAATATATATAACTCAAGAAGAAATTATGCAAAAGGCCCAGGAGGTAATTCCCTTTATGGTGGAGACTTAATAGAAAAAATGATAGGAAAATGCATCTTTGATCAAAACCCAAGAGCACCTAAAAGAGCATACTCTTCAGAACTTTTTGTCGTACTAACTAAACTTGTAAACTTAAAATACAAAATAGATAAAGGTGATTATAAAACACTAACTAAAGAAGAAATAGAAACTCTAATAGAAAAAGCAAAAGATAAAAAAACAATAACTTATAAAGATTTAACAAAACTAATAAATGAAAATATCACTATTAAAGATTTAACTTTATCTAAAGATAATTATAAAAAAGTAATTGATGACTTAAAGAAAAAATTAAATATTGATAAAGATGCAAAACTAGATATTAAAGACTTATCAAATGAAGAAAAAGAAATATATAATAAAATATATAATGATAAACTATTAAGTAAAACCCTAATAGAACTAAAAGGATATCATGAGTTAAAAGATTGTATTATAAAAAGTTATAACAAAGAAGTATGGGAAAATATAAAAAATAATGCTGAATTATTAGATGAATTAGC
>CAZIFN010000076.1:0-1642 GCA_964538205.1 uncultured Mycoplasma sp. | reverse complement strand
CTATCTTTAATGAGATATTAAATGAATGTAAAAATTATTTAGAAACTAATAACAATGAAATAGAGATAAAAAATTTAGAATCAAAAATATTAGTTTTAAATAATAAGAAAGACAAATTGTTAGAATTAGTTATGGAAGAATATTTAGAGAAAGTTGATTATAAAAAACAAGTAGATTTAATTAATGAGAATTTAAATATTTGTCAATTTAAAATAGATGAACTAAAGAGTAATAAAAAAGATAAAAACTATATAGAAAATAAAATAAATGAAATCAAAAGTGTTTTAGAACATTCACTTGAAGATAACCAGTGCTATAGTGATGTATTTAATGAATTAATAGATAGAATCGTAGTTCATAAACAAACAGATAAACAAATAAAATTAGATATTTTTATTAAGACAGGAGATAGTATATATACTACTTCTGATAATTTAGGTAAAAAGTTTCATTTATTAGACTCCAATACAACAAGTAACAGCAGTCTCTGCAGTAGTTAACGGAGGTTATCTATATAAACCATATGTAGTTAAAAATATTGCTGAAAAAGAAACTAATACTATTATTAAAGAAACAGAAAAAACATTAGTAAGAAAAGTAATTTCAAGTAATACATCCTCAATTATGAGACATGCCTTAGAAAGTGTTGTTGCAAAAGGAGGAGGAAAAGCTGCTTATATTGAAGGATACCGTATTGGTGGAAAAACAGGAACAGCGCAGAAAGTAAAAGATGGAAGATACCTAGTAGGAAATTATATTATGTCATTTATGGCTGTAGTGCCTTCAAATGATCCTGAAGCAGTTCTATATTTAGCAATTGATAATCCTAAAAACACAGCTCTTTTATCAAGTTATACCACAACACCAATAGCAAGAAGAATCTTATTAGACATAATTGAAGCTTTAGACATAGAAGAACAAGATGAAGCAATGGCAAAAGATTTAGAATGGACAGATAAAATAATGTATGAAGTCCCAAGTGTTGTAGGAAAAACAGTAAAAGAAGCAAAAAAATTACTTTCGAATTTTACAGTAGAATATACAGGAACCGGAGAAACTGTAGTATCTCAGTCACCTGAGGCAAATACCAAACTAGAAGATAGAGGAACAGTAAGATTATTATTGGAATAATAACAATATATTCTTCTTCTTTTTATTTCCATATATTTATGTAAATATAATAAAAGTTATTTAAAAATGCAAGATTCGTACAAAATGTACGGATTTTATAACTAAAATATGTATTCTTTGTACGAAATATGATAAAATGTATATAGAGGTGAATTTCTATGTATAGAAAAATAGAAGAAGAATTAAAAAAATGGAAGAATGATTATAAGATGCCAATTATGTTAGTTGGAGCGAGACAAACTGGAAAAACTTATATTTTAGAAGACTTTTGTAAAAAAAATTTTGATAATTATGTTTATATTAACCTAGATAAAGAAGAAAATATTGCTTCTTTATTTGAAGAAACTATTGATCCAGATACTATAATAGAAAAAATTGAAATTATTAAAAATATAGTTATAAATCCAGAAAATACAATTATATTTTTAGATGAAATACAGGTAAGTGAAAGAGCTATTACTTCTTTAAAATATTTTTGTGAAAGTGAAAAGCCTTATAAAATAGTTTGTGC
>CAZIFN010000075.1:0-1760 GCA_964538205.1 uncultured Mycoplasma sp. | reverse complement strand
AAAAAGAGGAACATTCGATTCTGCAAGTGAATGTCGCCTCTAAAAACTTAGTATTGACACTCAATCAGAGATGAAAGAGTGTCATATTTTTATTGCTATTACCAATAAGGTAAGGAGTAATAAAATGATAGCAATAAGACGAAGGACTTTTATTATAAAAGTTCTTTTCTTCATTGTATCCCTCCTTTCTTTCTCAAGATTGGAGGACGACACTCACATCAAATGTTCCTGTTAAAATTATATAATAAGTAAATTCATAAAACAAGCGAACAGATGAAAGTTTTTGTTAAAATTTAAAGAATGTGTGTTCTAATTGATTTAGAGATTGATTCTTATATCAATCGTCTTTGAGAGAAAGTTGTAGATTACTACGACACTCGCACCAGATTGATAGTTACTCAAACTTTATAGTTTGAGTTTTATGCTTTTATTATACTTAACAATAAAATTATTTTTTTGTTTTATGCGAAAATATTATTATTTTGTGTTAATATATTAGAAGAAGGGAGACTTTTATGAAAGTAATTACTATTAAACAACCGTATGCATCATTAATAGTTTCTGGTTATAAGGAATATGAATTTAGGACTTGGAAAACTAATTATAGAGGAAAATTATTAATTCAAGCTTCTAAAAGTGTTGATAAGAAAGCTATGAAGAAATTTGAAAGATATAATCTGGATTATCCTATAGGTTGTATTATAGGTATTTGTGATTTGGTTGATTGTATTAAAATAGATGATGATGTTAGATGTATGTTACTTAAAAAGAATGATGTTGTATATCATAATATTGCTACTGATAAAAGTTTTAATGGATATGGTTTTAAACTAGAAAATATAAAAAAACTTGATCCAATTTATGTTTCTGGAGCTTTAGGATTATGGAATTATGATTATGAGGTGTAAATATGTATAGCATTAATAATAAAGAAGATGTAAAAGAGATGGTTAAGTATCATAGGACTAGAGATATGATAAATTTATTAAAATATTTTCCTGATTTGAGTCCTATTAGGGATTTGACTATTATTACTTCTATTGATGATTATAATAATAATTATGATTATTGTAATTCTTTTATGGCTAGTAGAAATGATACTTTAATTACAAAGCCTTCTATGGTTAGCGTAGAAACGTCTGGTGGGACTGATGGGCTTTTAGATGTGTTAAAAAAAGTAAAAGAAATTGATTCTGATGGTGTATTGGTATTATTTAATTTATCACATGAAGCTAGTAAAAGGTATGAAAGATATGCTGGTATATCTATTGGTGTTAGTGTTTCTAACGGAGTATATATAGATGCTGTTGGTAAGGGATTTGATGGTAGAGAGGTTTCAAAGGGAATTGATTGTCATGAAAGGTATTATATTCCTTGGTTTGATATTAGAACTTGTAATTTAGAGAAATTTAAAAAGTATAGAACTTATATTATAAATGATGATGATTATAAAATTAGTCGTAAAAAAAGAATAGACTTTCTTACTAGTGTTGGGATAGACTTTTTAGAGGCTTCAAAAAATATTCCAGAAAGTTATATAGAAATACCTGATTTCATCTGGGCTGATATTATAAAAAACTTAATTAGAAAGCTTGAATATATGGAGGATGAATTTAATACTATTGGACTTAGAGAGTTTGCTTTGTCTGGTCATACTGAAGGAAAACATTTTTTACCTTGGCAAATGTTTGATAAGAGTAGGTATGGAGGGTATTTGAGTTCCGGTGAAATTTAGTGAACAATAGAAAAAGTGAAAATGT
>CAZIFN010000074.1:0-1845 GCA_964538205.1 uncultured Mycoplasma sp. | reverse complement strand
TTAAATAATCCATTGCACTCCAATATGTTAATCCTTTTTCTTTACATTTCTTTATATACTCCTCTGCTGTTTGTTTAGTCCATTTCTTCATTGTTCTCCTCCACTTCCGTGCAAACAGGATAAGCCTTACACTTATCGCAAGACTTATCTTTGCACTTATTTCTTTCCTTATTTTCGTAATACTTTTTAAGTCTGTATTCTCTATCTATCTCATTTGCTATTATACTTCCTTGCATAATAAAACACCTCTTTTGTTATTAATAAACACTATGTAATGATATATCGGGTTATATAAGACGCTATCTTATATCGTTTGGATTACTGGTCTATATCACAGCTCAACCTTTGGCTTACGTGCCGAATCTCTTGGAAGACTACACACTTGTTTTCCCTGTGACGGAATTAGTGTTTCAACCTTATGCTCCCATTGCTATGTTTTATATATCACTACATACTATTAATTAATCGGCTCTAAGGGCTCTTTAACTAGAAAAGAGCCACCCTAGATTTATATATTTTCTTCGCGAAATATACTAAATACGCCATTTCTTCTCGCAACAATGGTAAACCGCTCTTTGTAATTTTCATCTAGTATTGCTAAAAGAGTAAAAGCCCTTGACATTGGAGAAGGAGAATTGCACTCTTTATTCCTCTAATATGTACACCTATGTAAAAGTTAGATAACCTATATTAGCGTGCTACTTTTACACTATCTCCAACATATATGAGAATAACTAGAATTTTCTCGGTTCTGTAAAAATAAAGGTGTTTTAGGAACAAATCTATATTAACTTATCTAGTATTGTTAATAACTAAAGCAAAAGATGTATATATCTTTGCTTAATACATACACCTTCAGGAACTCCTTCTACTGCTTGGTAGATGAGTAATAAAATAGAGCCAAATATTTAATATCTAGCTCCGCAAAAGGTTTATCCCTTTTTCTCACAATACAATTATAACACCTTTTTTTGATAAAAAAAGGGCAAAAAAAGGGCAATTATTTTTTATTTTCTTTCTCTTCGTATAAATATCTTAATATAGCCTCTGTTACAATGCCTGTAAATGTCTTGTTTTCTTCTTTTAACTTTTTGTCTAATTTTTCCCATAAGTCCTTATCTATTTTTATTAATCTACTTGTTTTTGTTTCTTTTTCTTTTTCCCATTCTTTTTTATAATCTCTTTTAACTTCTTCTTTCATAACCTAAGCCCTCCTTGATTTTTTTATAGTTTTATATTATAATTATTTCACAGAAGGGCTTTCGCCCTTTCTGTTATTCAAAATCTTGTAAGATTAATTTAATCTGTTCACGATTATGTTGTTGTCTTATTTGATTTTGTTTCTGTGCTTGTCTATGTACTAGATAGATAAGCACTTTTCTTATTATTTGCATTCTTCCCACCTCACTTTCTGTATATATTATACTATACGTATATACGTATATACGTATGTCAATGCTTTTTATAAAACTTTTTTAAAAAACTTACAACCTTTATGGCTGTAAGTTTGTATTTTTTATTTCATTATGAACTAAATATACTAATTTTCTTTTCCTTCTTTTATAAACATCTTCGCTTATATGTAATTTATCTATAATATTCCACCTATTTTCATTACCGCTTCTGATATTCTTCTTCAAATATCTCTTTAGTTATTCTATCAGTCAATTCTAGTGCTTGTATAACTATCTTGTATTCTCTAATGCTTTGCTGTAATGCCTTATTTTCTTGCATTTTTATCACACTATTTAATACGCTATTTGATATTGAATATGGTGCTTTTGGCATTCCATCAAAATTTGGTGAACCTATACTCATTATGTCCATTTTTATATTCATTATCTT
>CAZIFN010000073.1:0-2019 GCA_964538205.1 uncultured Mycoplasma sp. | reverse complement strand
TTTTCAGAACCAACATTTGATACTGCTGAACAAGATTAATAAAGCACATACTAACAACAAAGTTAATATGTGCTTTTATTTGTTTTTGGTGTTTTGGGAGACGGGAAAAAAATCATCTTTTTTAGGATGATTTTCTTCTCCGTCCCCATTGGTATCCCCATTGGTAAATTGATAACTACAATTCCTTTTCTTCATGTTTATCTTTCTCTTGCTTACTTTGTTCTAAAGATTCCCTAATCTTATATAAATCATATATTACAACTTTTAAGCCTTCTTTTTCTCTAACTTGTTCAATTTGCTTTATTATTTCTTTAGTCTGTTTTGAATTAGAACTATCTATTCTTGCAAATATATAACTTGCTTTAGTATCAAACTCCATTCCTCTTCTGTGCATAACAATTTCTGATTGTCCTCTTGCCTTTAATAGTTCTGAAAAAGGTGAACTCATTTCTTTAAATTCATTTTCTTCATTATATTCTAAATTATTAAGTCCTTTATTAGTTGTTTTATAACTATTTGAAGATACTGCAATTGCTTCTGATGTTAATGTTTCTTTGTTGAATCCTATTCCAATAATTCCAACAAATGAAGAATTAATCAATTCCTTTCCATCAAATACAGATGCAGATATTTGATTACTTGTATCTGAATGATAACTATCAAAGCCTAAAGAATCTGTATATGATGTTCCTTTTCCATCTGTTGTATAATTTACTTTATATTGGTCAAGATTTGCATCTACTTGATTTAGCAATTTGTTCACTTTCTTTTGTTCATCCTCTGTTAATTCTTTACTATTATTTCCATTTGTTCTTTCAGAAATAATTTTTTCTTTAATTTTTTCAATCTCTATATCTCTAAACTTTTCTGGATTTCTTATAAATTGATGAATTAATTGAGGTCTTAAATCTTTGTAGTTTTCTATAACTGTAACATCTTCTCTAGGCACATATAAATTATCAATTAAGTCTTGCCTATATAAAACTTCATACTCTCCATAAATGTCTTCTAACTCGGAAATATTTTCATCCAAATCTTTTTCTATTGCATTTAATCTTGATAATAATTGTTCAGCTTCTTTTCCACTTATTCCTTGCAATCTTTGTTTTAAAATACCTAACTCGTCTATTTTCCTTAACTGATTATTTGATAAACTACTATGCATTAAATATTTTTTTCTTCTGTCATCTAAGCTATTAGCATCAGAATTATTTATATCATATAAAATAAAATCAAAATTATTTCTTATATCATCTCTTGAATATATTCCAATTGTATTCATTAAATATTCTGCTATTATTTTAGGTTTAAAATGACTATCGTTTGTTTCATCTCCATTTAAAACTCTTTCAAAATCTCTAACTAATTCTGTTTCATTTATATCTTGTGATAAATCTTTCATGCTTGACTTTCCAACTTTTATTCTTTCTGCAAACATATTTTTATGTTTATTATTATTTATAATATATTCTGTAAAATGTGATTTTAGTTCTTGTAATAATTCTTGATTTTCTCTTGAAAAAGCATCTATATTTAATCCTTTAACTGACTCATAATAAAAATCATTAAATACATATTTTCCAGTAACATTACCTATTAGTAATACACTTGCATAAGTACTTCTTTCTTTTGATTTCAAATAATTTTTTATATTATTTGAAAAATCTTCTTGATTTCTACTTTTACTAATAAGATGAAAAATTTCTCTTTCATTTGAATCTTTACTTCTACTGATTAATGTATCAGAAAAACTTTTATCAATATTAAATTTTTTAAACTTCCTTCCATACCTTATATTATATACTATTTTTTTAAAAAACTCTTTTGAGTCCTCTAAAACAGCAATTTCATTCATTACTTTATCTCCTTTGTGATTTATTAAAATATATAGTATACTTTTTATTATAAAAAATTATATCATTTGGGAGAAAATTATTCAATGATATATCTCATAAAATCTTTACTTTATTGTATGTTAGTCAATGATGTGAAACAAACTTTTACAAAAATTTGTAGTAT
>CAZIFN010000072.1:0-2289 GCA_964538205.1 uncultured Mycoplasma sp. | reverse complement strand
TATCAAGACAAACAATATCTAATTGGGAATCTAGTGAAACATCCCCTAATCCAGAACAATTAAAAAAAGTATCTAAAGTATTAAATGTCACTATTGATGAGTTACTTGATAATGATATTAATGATATTTTAGTTCAAAAAGTAAGTAACACTGAGAAGCTAACAGAAATAGGAATAAAAGCAATAAAGTTTATAGTTATAGTGTTTTTTGTTTTATTAATAATAGATATAATTTCCTTTGTTATATTTATGTTTGTTAAATAAAATATAATTTAAGATATAAATTAATTAGAGTAAATGGACATATATCATCATTAATGATATAATCTCAACTTAAACACTTTTTTGAGGGTAAAAACTCCCTGTTCCTTATTTTATAAGGGTTTTAGGGAGTTTTTTTGTTTTTTAAAAAAGCGTAAGTTTTCTATTTTTTTAGTTGTTTACAAATTTTTTTTAAATTTTTTTCACGTATAACTTCATAGTCAGTTCTGAAGCCAAATTTTTCATGTAAATCATCGGTTAAATCGGTTCTTGCATAGTTTGGTGAATATGAACTATTTCCGTCTAGTTTTAAATTCATATCTCTTAATGTATCTAATATATCTCCAACAGTGTATTTTTCATCTAATTTTTTTTCTAAATATCTGTATATTGTTAGAGCTAAAAAACAAATTAGAAAATGTGCCTTAATAGCTTCTTCGGTAGAGTGAAATGCTGGTCTAGCATTAAATTCGCTTTTCATTATTCTAAAACTTTCTTCTATTTCCCAGCGCCTTTGATTAACTTTTATTATATCTTGCACATCATCTTCAAGGTTAGTACAAACAGCATATAAACCATCATATTTAGCTTCTTCATCAATAGCAGATTGACTAATGGAATAGTATGTTTCGCTGGCTACTTCACCATTAGGTGTTGTGTTAATAGTTTCTATAAATCTTTTTGGATCATTTTGTTTTGGTTTGCCTATCTTTTTAGGATTATTTTCTATTAATTTTTTTGCTCTTTCGATTTGATTATTTCTTATATTTTTTTGATACTCTTGATATTTAACAGAATAAGTAACTATAAGTCTTTGCTCGATGCCATCTTCTTTAATCCATCTTTCTTTGTAAAAAGTTTTATTTTTATATTTTTCAATTAATTCTACATCAGTTCTTAGTTTCTCAATATTATATATTTTATCACTACCAAATAGATGCCAGCCTTTTGATAAATCAAGAACTTCTTCTTTTAGAAAACCTTTCAATTTTTTTATAGATTGAGTAGTGATAAATTTTCTGTTATTTTGGTCGTTGAATTTTCTGTTTGCTTTTGATGCAAGTCCAGCGTCAGTACATACAACAATTTCAGCAAGATCAAAATCTTGAATTATTTTTTCCTCTAATGGTTGTAATGTAGTTTGTTCATTTGTATTTCCTGGTGTTATTTCACAACATAATGGTATTCCATCACCATCCATAAATAAACCCATTTGGACAATTGGATTAGGTCTATTTTCTTTGCTTTTTCCATATTTTCTAAAATCATCTTCACATTCTATTTCAAAGAAAAAGTTTGTACAATCATAATAAAGAATACGATTATTTCTAGAAGAATATTTTTTGCTATTTTTATATAACTCTGACTGAATAAAATCATTTTCTTTACAAATAATAGGTAATGCTCTTTCAATATGTTGATATTCAAAGTTAGGTTGTTCAAAGAATTTTTTGGATAGTTGCATAGTTTTAAGTTTAGAAGCAGGAAATAAGATTCTTGAATAGATTAATTTTGATAAAATATCATTTAAATCAAATTTAAATTGATATCTTTCAGAAATATCTTTACAAATATTATTAAGTCCAAGTTTATAATATAAATTTTGAAGAAAAAGATAACCAACATTAAATTCAACTTGAACGTTTTTGTCAATAATTTTATTAGGATTTTTTTTGATAATTACTGGTAGAGAATCTTCTTTAGCTTTCTTATTTAAGTCTTTGATGTAGTTATCTAGCCAAGTAATAGGGTCTTCATCACCAGCACGTAGTTTTAATTTATCATAATTACCAATATTTTCATATACACAAGTTGTTTTTTTGCCATTTTTTGTTATATCTTGTATTATTGAGTAATGTTCCATATTTTTTGATCTAGTTATATTTTTGCGCATATCATCACTACCTTACAACAATATTATACAGCTTACGGTAAACTTACGCAATATTGAAATTGAAAATTTGACAAAAAAATAACCATTTTATAATGGTTTGTGAGATTTTGATGTTAAAAAAGTGTTTAAGTTCCG
>CAZIFN010000071.1:0-2294 GCA_964538205.1 uncultured Mycoplasma sp. | reverse complement strand
AATATAGAATATTTATTAAACAATATTGAGAACAGTGATATAAAAATAATAGATGCTTATCTAGAAATAAATAATTACACAATAAATAGTATAGAGGAAATAACAGAACTACTTTCAAATATAGATTATTATAAAATACTAGATGTTTATAATAATAAAGAACTAGGAGAGTATGTTATAGATAAAGTTCCTGATTTTGAAATACCTAAATATCTAATGCAGTTTATAGATACGGAAAAACTTGGAGAACAGTATTTAACTGTAAATAATATAAAACATGAATATTGTTCAAAAGGTATATTGCTATATACTAGATATATGTTTACAAATGACTTGTTAGATGAAAAAATTAAGGATGAACATACATTAAGATTACTAGTAACCGATAGACAACAATATGAAAAAAATAATCTATATAAAAGAGTAGATTTAATATTTCCAATGCCAGAGGAGAGATTAAAAGAAAAACTTGAGTTATTAGGAACAAAAGAAAATAATGTAAAAGTTTTAGAATGTTCAGTTTTAAACTTATATCCACAAATAAAAAACAACTTAATATTAATAATGGAGCGAATAGTAAGTAGACTAGAGTTTAGAGAAAAAGAAACATCACTATCTGATGTACAGGCATTAGCATTAAAAATGCAAAATATGGATAACATACAAATTGCAAAATTTGTTGCACTTTTAGAGTACAAAGAAATGGATGTTAATTCATTTGAAGATATAGTTAAATTAACAGAAGAAATAAAAAACTATGAGTTGTTGCCTGATATTCAAAATGCAAAAGAGATGGGAAAATATTTAGTAAATGAAACAGCATATTTTGATGATGTAAGTTTGCTAGCAGAATATATTGATTATGAAAGATTAGCAGAAGATTATACAAGAAATGGTTGTACTTACAGTGGAAGATATACAGAATTAGGATATTTGATGGAAAAGGAAAGTTTTGAATTGGAACAAAACGAAGAGGAAGAGTTGGAATAAAAATTTATGTAGAATAATTTTAGAAAGGGAATAAATTGTTAGAAATAAAATTAAATGTTGTAAATAAAAGAGAATATGCAGAAAATTATAATTACAGAGAAATAATAATAAAACTTCCAAAGTCAGAAGAAGAATTAAAAAAAGACTTTGAATATTTAGGATTAGACTATAATAATCTATCAATACAAGATACTCATATAACAGAGTGTGTAGTTGTTGATTCTAATGATCCATATTTTTCAAGTGTAATGAGTATAAAACTTGCAAATATAATTGAGAAAGCAAACGAGTTAGAATGGACAACTCCTTATCAAGATATTAAAAATATGTTTGAACTTATAAAAGAGTATAAAGATTATGAAAGAGATAAATTACTTGCTATATTAGAACTAAAACAAGAACAAATAGCAAATATGAAAGATGCAGTTAAATATGGTAGTCATCTTTCGTGGTATTCATTCTTTAATGGAATTGATTCACCAGAGGAGTATGCCGAAGAATTAGTTAAATCAGGAGAATTAGATATTGATGACATTATAAGTTACATAGATTTAAGACAACTTGGCATAGATTGTATAAAAAGTGAAAGTAGAGAAAATAAATTTACACAGTATGGACTTCTTTTTGAAAAGGAGTCTAATTTTATAAATCAAGAAGAGGAGGAATTTGAATAATGAAAAAACCAAAATGTGCTTTGATTGGAAAAGATGGAAACATATTTAATCTTATGGGAATTGCATCAAGAACTTTGAGAAATAACAATATGCAAGAAGAAGCAAAAGAAATGGTTATTAGAATAGAAGAATCAAAAAGTTATGATGAGGCTCTTTGTATAATATCAGAATATGTTGATATTACTGATGATGCAGGTCTTGAAGAAGATGCTGAAGAGTATGAATAGGAGAGATTTAATTTGAGTAAAAAAATAATAAGAATAAGTGATATAAGAGAAGATTTATACGATGCAAATTTAGATACAGAATACAGAGAGGCATTGGCACATAGTTTGATGACACTAGGATATGTAAGTGATACACCATTAAATCTATATTATGGAACAGAAGAAGAAAAAAGAGAGTTAGAAAAAGTTGAAAAAATGTTATTAGATTCAAATCAGATAAGTGAAATCATACATCTAATGATGTATGAAATGAGAAATGATTTTCAATATGGAAGATTTAAACCAGTTGCTAATAAATATATTGAAATATCAGAAAAAATGAGAAGTGAAAAATCAAAAAGCAATACCTCAAAAAGTGAATTTCAAAAGGTTAAATGTAATATTTATGGGATGGTTTTTATGC
>CAZIFN010000070.1:0-2355 GCA_964538205.1 uncultured Mycoplasma sp. | reverse complement strand
ATACTAAAGGTTGCATTTAACTTTTAAAAGTTGCATTTACTTTTGAATTTGAGCATTGATTAGAAAGTATTATGACCTCTGTAATTTAATTGTATATCAGTTTTTTCCTGGTAAGAACTTTTTTAACATTTTTAAATGAAAATTTTAATATTCAAACCTTGATTTTAGAACAATTGTTTGATAATATATTACCTGGATACATTTGAAATATATCAGATACTTTCCCTTTCTTTTTATTATTTAATAAAAGAAAGGCGGTGATACTTATGACAAAAAGAGAATTTTCTCTATTTATTATAATATTACTTCTATTCTTAGTTACATTTATTTTATTACTAAAATAGAAAAAGCATCTGACATCACAACTCTGTGATTCAGATGCAACAACCCTAAGGGATTGCATTTGATTCCAACAATCAAATGTATCCTTTTTTATTTTATTCAAGTCTCCTTGACATATTCATAATAACATAGAATTTTAATCTTTACAAGACATTTATTTAGCTCTCGGTATATTTTACTATTAAAAACATAATCTTTAATGAGGTGTAGTTATGACTTATATAAAGAAATATGGAAAAAGATTACTATTTACTATAGTATCAATATTATTATCTTTACTTGCTGTTACTCTATTATACTATTTTAATATTATAGGACAAAATACTAATAAGACATTAAAAATAATAGTAATACTAGTAAATATATTTATAAGTAGTTTTATCTTAGGTAAAAACACTCTTAAAAAAGGTTATTTAGAAGGAATAAAGTTCTCATTATTAATTATTCCAATATTTATAATAACTTCCTTAATAACATCATCAAAATTAGAAATAAAAGCTATATTATATTATGTAATAATAATGATAACATCAATACTAGGTAGTATGATTGGTATAAATAGAAAAAAAGAGTCTTAACTCTTTTTATACTGCCTTAGCATATTGTTTTGCAGAAGTATCAATAACAACAACAGTAGTAGTAGATAATTCTTTATCTCCTGCTAAATACATAAAAGCATCTTTAACACTATAACCAGATGAAACAATATCTAACGCTTTATTAAGATAAACATCTCGCAAGTTAATTTGAACAGCAGAAGAATTATCACAACTAGGTGTAATAATATTAATATATCTATTCAATAAACCTGCATAGAACAAATCATCATCATAATTTTCTACATCAAATGCTAAAACATCTTTTAAAATTGTAGATTCTGATACACCAGTTCTTGATTTAGTTCTAACCATATCTTTCATTCTTTTATTATCACCAAAAGAAATATTTTTAGGTCCAGAATGTATAGGTAATGGAAAAGCATAATCTATATAATCATTAATTATTTTACTAAGTGAATCTTTTTCTTTTTCTATTTTCATAACGTCTCCTCCTTTAGACACAAAGCCTCATAATTGTAACACACAATTAATTTTATGTAAAGAAAAAAAATTTATGTAATATTTTAAATTAAAAAAGAGATTAAATTTCCTCATCAATCATTTTAATCTCTTTTTTAGTTACAAACTTTTTATATCTATAATTCTTAGGTAATACTGATATAAGTATTTCTCTAGACTTTTTTTCTCTTTTATAATATTCTTCAAATATTTTACCTTTTTTCTTAAGTAAAACAGGTCCAAAAAAATATTCTTTTTTACTATAATGTTTTCTTCCCTTTTTAAACTTAATTATTTGATATATATATTTCTTATCTCTTACTAATTCTTCATCATCTATATAAAAACCAAACCTAGTTAAAAATTTCTTAACATCAACTTGATAATTATTAGGACTAAGTATAATAGTATCTACTTTTTTTAATACTCTCATATTTCTTTTAAACATACCTATCATATTTCTTCCACCTAATCCAGAAATAATAATAGTATCTATCTCATCTGAATATGTATCAAGTCCATCACCTAAACGTACTTCTATTTTACTTTCTAAACCTTCTCTTTTTATATTTTCTTTTGCTATTTTTACTGGACCTTCTGCTATATCTGAAGCAACTGCTTTTATATTTTTATTTTTTTTAACTAAATAAATATCTAAGAAAGCATGATCACAACCAATATCTAAACAAAAGGAATTAGCATCAACTAAATCCCCAATTGCTTTTAATCTATCATTAATTTTCATTAATCTGTCAAAAAGTCCTTTAATTTTCTACTACGAGAAGGATGTCTTAATTTACGAAGTGCTTTAGCCTCTATCTGACGTATTCTCTCACGAGTAACACCAAATATTTGTCCAACTTCTTCTAATGTTCTACATTGTCCATCATCAAGACCAAAACGAAGTCTAAGCACTTTTTCTTCACGATCTGTTAAAGTTGCTAAAACACCAGAT
>CAZIFN010000069.1:0-2600 GCA_964538205.1 uncultured Mycoplasma sp. | reverse complement strand
CCACAAAATGGCACACAATAATGCGAAAGCACTAATTTTTACAATTAAAGTTTTAGTTTTCTCTGCTTTTACATATTTTGCTATGATAAACCAACCCGTAAACATCATTAATAAGCAAATGACAAGATAGAGAATATGCTCAATGCCAAACACTCCTGGATATTCCGTAAATAAAATGTTCATAATATTATTCATTGTATTAAATACAATCTCCCTTCTCAAAGAATCATTGTATCACCTTATATATGAAGAAGCAACTTTTTTTCTTGGTTTCAAAGATTTTTGAAAATACCAATAATTTTGTGTAGTTATTTATCGGTTGAAAATGTAGGTAATTATCATTAATAACATAATGCAAACCCTTAAGGGTTTAGAGGTTCAAAATTTTTGGAAGAAGATTCTACTTCTATTAATTTATCTTTAATACGATAAAATTTACCTGTAATTTTAATAATTGAGGAATGATGAATCAATCTATCAATAATAGCGTTAGCAAGAACAGAATCGCCAAGAACTTTACTCCACTTAGATAAGGGTTGATTAGTAGTAATGATAGTTGATTTTTTCTCATATCTAGCAGCAACTAACTGAAAGAAAACAGAGGCGTAAAGTTTATCAACTGGAAGATATCCTAATTCATCAATAATAAGTAATTTATATTTAGAATAAGATTTAACAAAATGTTCTACTTTATTTTCGGAAACAGCCTTTTTAATCTTAGCAATTAAAGTTTGAAAACAAATAAAATAAGTAGATATGTGATTAGCGGATGCTTCAACACCTATCGCAGTAGCAAGATGAGTTTTACCTACGCCAGAAGAATCAATGAACATAATATTTTCGAATGATTCAATAAAGCGAAGAGAAGCTAAATCTAATATCTGAGCTTTAGAAATAGAAGGTTGATAAGAAAAATCAAAATCATTGATAGTTTTAATAAAAGGAAAATTGTAGATAGCAAGATTAATTTCAGCAGCTCGTTTTTCTCTAAAGTCAATTTCCATATTCGTTAATTCAAGAAGAATATCAACAATAGAGATATTTTTGGAAATAGCATCATCTAAATAAGAAGGAAGATACTCTTTAATTTTAGTAAGTTTTAATTGATCTAAATTATTAGATAATTGTATGTGATTTGACATGATTGAACTCCTTTAAAATTTGTCATAAATGGATAGATTATAATTAGCGACTTTTTCAATATCTTCACTAGAAGCAGATCTCATGGCTTCTGATTTGAGAATATTAATATAATCATCTTTTGAATAATTAAAATGTTTTTGAGTAATTTTATGCGTTTTAATAATAGATTTGTTAAAATAAATATACAAAGTATCATTGGAAACACTGATAGAGACTGTTTTTCCAATATACTGAGGGTCTACGGAATATTTTCGATTATCATAAGTTACAAGAGACTCTTTAGAGACAATTCTAGTAATGTCCTTAACATCCATATAAGATTGAATAATATCAATGTTAGGAAGAGAGCGAAGATATTCCTTTTCTTTTTCAAAAAGTTTAAACGGAACCATTTTGATTGCTTGGGATACTTCGTTATTAAGATCAAAATTAAGAGATTTAATAATAGATTCTAATTCATCAAAATTATCAAATTTATAGTCATAAGTTCTAAGTCTTTCCATAGTTTTAGCAAGAGTTTCGACCTTTCCTTTTGTTTGAGGTCTAAAATGGTCTACAAGTCCATGTTTCAAACCCAAAATCTTTAGAAAATTGATAAAATGAATCATTTAATACAGCTTCTGTATAATTACTTTTAGCATGATCAACAATAGTTTTCATATTATCGAAAATAATTTCTTTAGGAATTCCATTGAAATATTGAAATGCATGAATCATACTTTTAAACACAGTATCTTGTGATCTATCTAGTGTTAATTCAATGTATTTCAGTCTAGAATATCCAAGAATGATTAAAAATATATTAAATGTTATAGATTCGCCATTTTTATAATGAAGAGTCACTGTTTCTTTCCAATCAACTTGAGCTTGTAAACCAGGATTTGTTTCAAATCTAATGGTGGCTTTCTTAGTTTCATCTAATTTATATAAAGAACAATAATTTCGTAATATTGTGTATTTCCCAGCATAGCCCTTCATTTGAATAAACTTATAAATTGAATTATATGAACAACACAATTTGAGTTTTTCATTAATAATTTCTTTATACGAATCCAGTTTGGATGGAATTCATTTTCTAATAGGTGGTTTATTATTATCTTTATAGAAATACTTTTTGGCTGTTCTATAATCATATCACCATGTTTTAGCGAGTTCGGCAAAATTTGGTTTTATTTTATCTATTTTTAATATTCTTATTCTTTCATAAATGTCAATTCTCATTGTTACAATCCCCTTGCGAACATTATAACAATTAAAAATAGAATCGTTAGAAACCTACATTTTCAATCGATAATTTTCAACAATTCTATTGTAATATTTACAATTTTTAAAATGTTATGTAAATTGACAAAGTAAAATCCGATTTAAAAAAGAAAGTGCAATTTAGTTTGACAAAAGATAAAATTAAGTAGTCTCAGCTAAAAAAGAAAGAATTTTTTTATGAATAAATTAGGTGG
>CAZIFN010000068.1:0-2605 GCA_964538205.1 uncultured Mycoplasma sp. | reverse complement strand
TTTTATCGCTCACTTTCTTACTTTAACCATCTTTATTATATCATTTTTTACATATAAAAACGAGATAGTAAGCGACTTTATTCGGTTAAAATAAGAACTTTTATCTCGTGTATTCATTATACAATATTTTTTTCAAAAAGAAAAGACCATTGACTTTGTCAACAGTCTGAAAAAATATCCACAGTTTTTGTGGATATTTTTTTAATCATGAAAACAACCATTACCAATAAATTCTCTTAATACTGAATCTTGTGGTATATCATCAGCTGGTACTGGTAAGAATAATCTTAAAAAGTTAATTAATCGTTTTGCTTCTTCATAGTAAGGAGAACTATTTGGTACTGAATATAATAATGGCTCAACATATGTTTTTAGAGCACCTATTTCATATATTAAAGCTGAGTTAATAGTACAATCTGCTTCATCTTGAAATGGGAAAATGTATTTTTCTTCACCAGATCTTACACTTGGCCAGATACGTAAAGTATGTTCTACATCATATCCTCTTGTTCTATTATCTCTAATTATTCTTCTTAATAATCTATTGTCTGTTGTTGAGACACGATTATGATCGTCCATATTTAATTCAGTTAATGCAGAAATATATATTTTAAACTTATTTTCTCTTGGAATATTAGTTAATATTTTTGGATCTATAGCATGTATACCTTCAATCACTATGATATCATCTTTACCTAATTGAAGTTTATTTCGATATTCTTTCTTTCCTAGTGCAAAGTTAAATGTTGGTATTGTTACTTCTTTTCCTTCTAAAAGCTCTCCCAGTTGACTATCAAATAATTTTAAGTCTATTGCTTCTAAACATTCATAATCTGGATTACCATTTTCATCTTTTGGATTTTCTTCTCTTTCTACAAAATAATCGTCCATTGATAATACTTTAGGATATAATCCAAAGCTTTGTAAAAACATACATAGTTTTCTTGATGTTGTAGTTTTTCCTGATGATGATGGTCCTGCTAGTAATACAATTCTGATTTTATCTTTGTTTTCATTTATTTTTCTAGCTAACATTAATAATTTATTACTTTGTAATGTTTCATCTATTCTTATTAAGTCACTTATTTTTCCTTTAGAGATAACTTTGTTTAGGTCTACTGAGTTTTCTACCTTCATAATTTTTGCCCAGTCACGGTATTCTTGAAATACTTCAAACATACCTGGATGTGGTTCATATTCTTTTATTTCATCATTAATATATGTGGTAGGAAAACGTAGTAGGAAGCCATCATCTTTAATATAAGTTAAATCAAAAGCACCAAGTTTTCCTGTTGATGTAGGCATCAAATTATAAAAATAGTCATAATAATTTCCTAATCTATATAATGTTATGTAGGTATTTGTATTATATTTCATTACATCTGCTTTTACATTTTCTTTTATTTTTTCAAAATACTCTATAGCTTCTAATCTATCAATTGTCATTTTTGATATAGGCATATCTAAAGCTACTATTTTTTTCATTTCTTCTTTAATTTCTTGTAATTTATTTGAAGTTAGACGAAAATTAGTTTCTATATATATTCCCTTGTCTAATGAATGTTGTACTAATACATTGGCACTTTTTCCATACAGTTTTTTTATAGCATATACTAAAATTAAAGTTAAACCTGAAATATGTGTTCTGTTTCCTTCGCGAGAAGTTAAATCTAAAAATTCTATATTTGCTTTATCTGTTACTTCTGATGTTAATTCTTTTAAGATATTATTTACTTTTGCTAAAATGATTGGATATTTATATTTAGATTGAAATTGACTAGCTATTTCTTCTAGTGTTATTCCTTTACTAATTTGATATTTTTCTCTTCCTACAATTATTTCTATTGTATCTATCATATAATCACCCTTTTTACCTTTATAACATTATAACATGTTTCTATAGATAATTATATGCATATTTTATTTTTTTTACACTATACTATGTATAGGTGATATTAATGAACTTAGTTCCTATGGTTGTTGAGAAAGAATTATCTGGTGAAAGAAGTTACGATATTTTTTCTAGATTATTAAAGGATAGAATTGTATTTATTTCTGGTGAAATTGATGATAATGTTTCGAACAGAGTAATTGCTGAACTTTTGTATCTTGATTCTATTAGTAATGATGATATTAATATTTATATTAATTCTCCTGGTGGATCTGTTTCTTCAGGAATGGCCATTTATGATACTATGAATTTTTTAAATAGTGATGTTTCTACTACTTGCCTAGGTATTGCTGCTAGCATGGGTGCTTTTTTATTATCGTCTGGGAAGAAAGGTAAACGTTTTATTTTACCTAATGCTGATGTTATGATTCATCAACCTTTAGGTGGTGCTCAAGGACAAGCAACAGATATTAAAATTGCTTCTGATAGAATAATTAATTTACGTAATAGACTAAATAAGATTCTTTCTAAAAATACTAATCAATCATTAAAAAGAATAGAAAGGGATACTGAAAGAGATAATTATCTTACTGCTAAAGAAGCTGTAGAATATGGTATTGTTGATAAAGTTATAATAGAAAAAAGCTCTAAAGTTTAGAGCTTCAGACTGTTGACAAAAGGGTATTATTTTTAAATAATGCTCTTTTTATTTGA
>CAZIFN010000067.1:0-2729 GCA_964538205.1 uncultured Mycoplasma sp. | reverse complement strand
GAAGAAGAAGAATTTAGAAATATATATAATATGTATGTTATTGAAATTCCAACCAATAAACCGGTAGTACGTGTTGATATGCCAGACTTAGTATATGCTACAAAAGAGGCTAAGTATAAAGCAATTATAAACTTTGTAAAAGAACGTTATGAAAAAGGTCAACCCGTTTTAATTGGTACGATTGCTATTGAAACAAGTGAATTGATAAGTAGTTTATTAAAGCAAGCAAAAATACCACATGAAGTACTAAATGCTAAAAATCATGCTCGTGAAGCGGAAATAATATCTAAAATAGGTTTAGGAAAATCTGTAACAATCGCAACTAATATGGCTGGACGTGGTACCGATATCAAATTATCAGATGAAATTAGAAACTTAGGAGGATTATGTGTTGTAGGTACTGAAAGACATGAATCACGTCGTATTGATAATCAGTTAAGAGGACGTTCAGGACGTCAAGGTGATCCTGGATATACACAATTCTTTGTTTCAATGAAAGATGACCTTATGGTTAGATTTGGTTCAGATAGAATTGGAGAAATGATGAAAACCATGGGCCTTGGAGAACAATCAATTCAAAGTAAAACGTTTACAAAGTCAATAGGAACAGCACAAAAAAGAGTTGAAGGAAATAACTTTGATATTCGTAAACAATTACTACAATATGATGATGTTATGAATAACCAAAGAGAAATAATTTATGATAAGAGAAATAAAATCCTTGATAGTGATTCAATACATGAAATGGTATTGAGTTCATTCAGGCATCATGTTGAAGATTTAGTTAATTCCCATATACCACCAGAAGGTATGCTAACAGATTCTGATTTAAATGAAATAGTTGATTTTGCTAATGAAAATTTACTAAAAAAAGATATTAAGAAAAATGCAATAACGGGAATAACACCAGAAGAAGTAATTGACAAAATTGCACAACAAGTAATAAAAGAATATGAAGATAAAATAAAAGAAATTCCAGAGGAAATTTCTGATGAGTTCGAAAAGGTAATAACATTACAAGTAGTTGATAATTATTGGATGGAACATATCAACACCATGTCTCATCTACGTGAAGGAATCCATTTAAGAGGATATGCACAAGAAGATCCATTAAGAGCCTATACTATGGAAGGATTTGATTTGTTTGATTCAATGCTTCAAAAAATAGATAAAGACATAAGTATATTCTTACAAAAAGCAGAAATCCGTCATAATGTTGAAAGAAAAGCTGTTTCAAAGAAACAAATAACAAATGAAAGCGACGACTCAGTAAAAAGAACTCCAAAAAAATCAAAAAAGATAGGTAGAAATGATCCTTGCCCTTGTGGCTCTGGTAAGAAGTATAAACAATGCTGTGGTAAATAGCTTATTTTATAAGGGTTTATGAATTTTTGAAAATAAAAAAAATAGCAAAAAAGCCAAATTTGCTTACAAGATAAAAGATATTTATGAATTGGAAAATAGCATATCATTAGATACATTAAAAATAGAGTATGGATTTACACCACCTCAATCTTATGCATATGATGATAGATATCCGGAATTAACTAGAGCAATAGAACAGTCATTAAAAATAAAAAGGTAGTAAAAAGATGGAATATAAATTAAATTTAAATAATCGAGCCTTTGATGCAATTAAAGCAGGCACTAAAAAAATAGAAATTAGGGTAACTACAGATAAAAATAAAGTGAATTATGAAGATATTAAAAAAGGTGATATTTTAGAATTTACAAATGATAAATTAGAAAAAATTAGATGTTTAGTAAATGAAAATGTTTGGTATGAAAATTCTTTGAAATTATTGGAAATGGAAGGTACCAGATTTACTTTATCTTCAACAAACGATATTAATAAAGGCATTGATTCTATTAATAGATTTACTGGTTATAAAGAAGGAATTGAAAAAAATGGCATACACGCAATACATATTCAATATCAGCCTCAACCTAAGACTATTAATATGAATTTATATAATGAGAATTTTAATTATATAAAAAATGGAACTAAGAGAATAGAAATACGATTGAATGATGATAAAAGAAAGTCGATTTGTATAGGAGATTATATTGAATTTGAAAATTTAGATACAAAAGAAAAATTAGTAGTAAGAGTTGTTGCCTTATTAAATTATGAAACGCTAGATGATTTGATAAATGATTATAAAATGAAGTTGTTATTAGATAAAAATACTACAAAAGAAAAATTAATAAATATATTTAATAATATATATTCTAATGAAGAGCAAGAAAAATACAAAATATTAGGTATTAAATTTGAAATTGTAAAATAAAATATAAATGTTATAATATTTTTGGAGAACGAATGCAAACATTGTTTGCGATTTGTTTACAAAAGGTGGGAAACACATAGTAAATATAGTACAAATAGTATTACATAATATTATACTTGTTTAAACCCGATAATCCTTGAAAAACATATAATATCAAAAAAGTTTGAACATGTGGTTCGGGCAAAAAATATAAACAAAGCTGTGGAAAGTAGCATAAAATAAGGGAAAACTTAATGCTTAAAAATTAGTAAGTTGGTTCGAGTTTTATAACTTGTCCACGTAATATTAAAAAAGTGTAGTAAAATAAAGGTGTGAACAAAAAATATGTGTTGACACCTTTTAAAAGTTAAATAGAAAGGAGACAAAAATATTGAAAAAAGATTTAGTAACAGCAGAAATAATCGTTAAAGAAAATAAAGTTGGAATATTAAGGGTTGG
>CAZIFN010000066.1:0-2746 GCA_964538205.1 uncultured Mycoplasma sp. | reverse complement strand
CTTGAACCTGTGACCCCACGCTTATCAAGCGTGTGCTCTAACCAACTGAGCTACAAGTCCATTAATTAGCTGTACTTCCTAATTTTACAATACTTATACTATTTTTGCAAGTAGTAATTAAAATTTTTTTTAATAAATCACTAATGCAATATTAGAATACTATAAAAAAAGTAAGAAAGTCAAGTCTTTTTTTGTCATTCCTACTTTTAATTTATCCTTTTTTTAACTTTTAATTCCAAATAATTAATTATTCTTTCTATAGAATAGTACATAAAATGTGCAAAAGCTATGCAAAGAAGTATAACAACACACATTTTAAAATCTAAAACAGAAAAAGAAAATAAATTCCTAAATCCAAAAAATCCAGTTATATACAAAACCACCATTGCACTAAACAAAGCAACTCTTAATTTATTAAACGGTAAACAGGTCTTAAAAAGTAACATAAAAGCAACATATCCTGTAACAAAAGCAGAAAGCGTTGAAGTCTGAATATAACTAAAATTAAATATATTACTAGCAATAAAAACTATCAAAATATTTAAAACTATTGTAATTGCTGGTGGAACAGCTCTTTTAAGTACTCGTCTCAAAAAATTTTTCTGAACTAAATCATAATTATTTTGTAATGCCAAAATAAATGAAGGAATACCAACCGTAACAGTACTAGCTAAAGTTAACTGAATAGGAATAAAAGGATATGGCATATCAATAAATATAAAAATAACAGCCAATAAAGTCGCATAAATAGTTTTAACCAAAAACAAAGATGAACTCTTCTCAATATTATTAATAGTCCTTCTACCCTCTGCTACAACATAAGGCATAGAAGCAAAATTAGAATCAAGTAACACTAACTGACTAACATTTTTAGTAGCATCAGTACCAGAAGCCATTGCAATAGAACAATCAGCTTTTTTCAAAGCCAAAACAT
This sequence comes from uncultured Mycoplasma sp., assembly GCA_964538205.1. Taxonomy (GTDB): domain Bacteria; phylum Bacillota_I; class Bacilli_A; order RF39; family UBA660; genus CAG-877. Next base: position 1,812 of record CAZIFN010000066.1, on the reverse strand, counting down.
CATTAACACCATCACCAGTCATCGCAACCGTATGACCTAAATATTGTAAAGCTAAAACTATTCTTTTCTTCTGCTCAGGCGTAACACGACCAAAGATATCATACTTCTCCACTGCCTCAATTATATCTTCATCACTAACAAGACAGCTAGCATCAATAACTTTAACGTTTTCCGAAAATCCAGCTCTTCTAGCAATACCAAGTACTGTCTTAGGATTATCTCCAGAAATAATCTTCAAAGTAACCTGTTGTTCTTTAAAATAGTTTAAAGTATCATATGCATCCACTCTAATTTTATCTTGTAATAAAAATATACCCAGCGGTTTAACTTTCTTTAAACTTTTATCATTAGAAGAAGCCAAAAGAATAACCCTATAATCATCACTATATTTTGAAATAAGCTCCAAACAACTATCATCTTTATTTAAAATAAATTCCGCAGCACCAATAACATAAGTTTTATCCTCGCATACTATTCCCGAATACTTTTTAATAGACGAAAAAGGAATCTTTTCTACTACATTAAAACTATCAACTTTACCATACTTATCTAATAAAGCTAAAGCCGTAGGATTATTTTCTGCTAAATTATAATTAATATTACCTATTATTGTTGAGAAATCACAATCTTCAAATAAAACCTCAGCAGTAACTTCCATTTTACCTTCTGTTATTGTGCCTGTTTTATCCAAACATAATGTATCAACTCGAGCCAAAGTCTCTATACAATATAAATCCTGAACCAATACTTTCTTCTGTGAAAGTCTAATTACACTAACAGCTAAAACCGTACTAGTAAGTAAAACTAATCCTTCTGGTATCATTCCAATTAAAGCCGCAACTGTAGAAACAACAGCTTGTTGAAAATTATTTCCTTCTATATACATTTGTCTACTAAAAAGTAATATTCCAACAGGAACAATCAAAAAAGAAATTGTTGAAATAATTTTATTCAAACTTCTCATTATTTCTGAAGAAATAGGCTTTATATATTTTGTATCACTAGAAATTTTAGCAGTATAATTATCATATCCTATATGCTCAACTTGACAATATGCCCTACCAGAAACAATAAAACTACCTGACAATAACATATCTCCAGACTTTTTAAAAACAGTATCAGCCTCACCCGTAATAAAAGATTCATCAACTTCAACTTCTCCATCTTTAATAATAGCATCAACAACAATTTGATTACCCGTTTCTAATTTTATAATATCATCTAAAACAATCTCATTTATACCAATATCCATATCATTACAATTTCTAATAACATGTATTTTAGAAGCCGCTACTACCTTTAGATTATCCAAAGTCTTTTTACTTCTTAATTCTTGAACAATACTAATTAAAGTATTAACAGTAATGACAACTATAAAAGTAAGATTCTTAAAAGATCCAACACAAATAACCGCAATAGCTAAAATAATATTAATAACATTAAAAAGTGTAATTACATTTTGCCTTACTATTTCAGAAACTGACTTAGTAGAAACCTCAGTATCAACGTTTACTAAACCATCTTCTATCCTCTTATTTACTTGAAAATAAGTAAGACCATCATTAACACTAGGATTATATCTTTCAATATTTTTCATAAAACATCACCTAACAATAACAAAAATATATCACAAATAATTAAATTAGTCTATCAACTATCATTAACAATTGACGAAATCTATAATATTTAAAAAAAAGACTTGTCAACTATCAATTTTTAGTATAAAATAAATATGCAATCGAAAAAAATATATATTAACTTTTAATCGGTTATCTAATATTTAATGGGCTGTTAGCTCAGTTGGTAGAGCAA
>CAZIFN010000065.1:0-3408 GCA_964538205.1 uncultured Mycoplasma sp. | reverse complement strand
GTAATATCTGTTCCTGAATATGTTCCATCTTTTCTAGTAAATACCATTTGAATTTTGTTACTTCTAGATTGGCTTTCTATAATTTTATATTCTACTAATTTGCCATATTTATTTTTAACTTCTTTTAAGATATATCTTTTATACTTTTTACCATATTCTTTTTTATATTTATCTTGTATTTTTTTATAATCAGTTAATACCAAATATAAAGTATCACAGATATAAACTTCTCTATAACTACCTATTGTTTTAGTAGTTCCTAAATACCATCTACCATTTTCTTCTTTATCTTTTGCATACACTGTTTTATTTATTTTAATGATTTTCTTATCTAAATCTATATCATCCCAAGTTAATGCGAATACTTCGCCTGTTCTCATACCAGTGTAACAAGCAGTTAAAAATGCACATATAAATACTTTATTGTTATTAAATCTATTTAGTATTATCTCTATTTCTTCTTTAGTGTATATATGTCCTATATCGTTTTTTTTACTTCAAATGATAATACTCTTGGTATTTCTAAAGAACTTGCTGGATTATTCTGAATAAATCCAAAATAATATGTTGCATCTCTTAATGAACTTTTAATAACCTTTTGATAATTTCTTAATGCCTCTTTGGTACCAGATGTTTGATACAACTTTAATAAAGCTAGATTTAGAATATATGGTGTTAAAACTGATAATTTATAATTACCTAATTCCTTTTTAATATTTCTAAAAGATTCTTTATATCTCTTTGCTGTTGAATATTTATAATTAATTTCAAAATATTCTTTCATCCAATAATCTAAATAATCTCCATATAACATATTACATTCTATACTTGTTAATCCATTAATAAATTCATCGTATGCTTTTTGTCCAGCCGCATATGCTTCATTTTTCGTTTTAAAACCACATTTAGTTATTTGTTTTCTTTTACCATTTACCTTTCCTGCTTCAAAGCAATATTGATAAGTATTGCCCCTTTTTCTTATACTGATCATTTTTATCATCTACCTTTCTTTTGATCATTATAATTTTACAACATAAAAAAAGTAGAATTAAAATCCTACTTTTCTTCATCATTACATTTACTATATAGTGCCTTCTTTGTTTGTTTTGGCATATCGTGTCCTAACTCTTTTTCTACTATATCTACTACTCTATGTTGTTGTTCACTAAAGTTTTTAGAATTTAATGCTGATATAAATAATCTTACTTGTAAATCTAATTTTTCATCACTATTTAAATATTCTAATATTTGTTTTGCAGTTTTCTTTGTATACAAAACAATCGTCCAATAGGCAAGTATAATTTTCCTAACATAAAACCTTAACAACTTTTCATCTGCTTCTAAAATATTATTTGTTTTACTTCCGTGAATATAATCGCACCTTTTCTTATACAATTTTCTTATATCTGAATAAATTTGTTTATATTCTTCTTCATCTCCTTCTGCTAATAATTTAGCAGAATACCTAGATATTTTTTCAGTAACATCTTCTGTATCTAAATTAAAAATTGCTTCCAAAGCACTAAATATTAAAATATATCTACTTGTTATTTTTTCACTTTCAAAAGAGTCATTATAAAACTCTAATGCTCTATTAAATTGATTATTATCTGTACTTTTCATTGCATTGAAATCCATTCCATATCTACTATTGTTTGCAAATTCTTCCGGATTCATTTTATATGTTAATCTATTCCAAAAAGAAAGTTGTCTGTTTCCTTGTACTGCAGTTAAAAATTTCTTTTCTTCGTCATAAAATTCAATACATACAATTTGAAATATTAGTGGTATGTTTAATATTAATCTTATTTTTCTTTCAAGATCATTTATCCTATTATATATCTCCATTTTTGATTGTAATAATCTAGTTACTGTTTTTGAATTAATAATAGCCTTGTTCGAAACTTCGATTTCTTCATAATTATCTGATTCAAAATAATTATAAGATAATTTTTCATAATCCGTTAAACAAGATTCTAAATAAATATTTAAATTAAAATCTACTCCCTCTTTATTCTCATCATATTTATCAATTATTATACTCTTATCAAAATTAGCACTTTTTAGTGTGAATCCATCAATAGTATAAGGGGTTGTTGTATGTAGCCCATTAACTAAAATTTTGTATTTCACATAAATCTTTTTCATATAACCTCCTATTTTATAAAAAGGATGTCAACAAATTACTTTTTGCTGACATCCTTTAATTTCAAAGAAATTTGTCTACATTTTTAAGTTATTGTGGACAAGTTTATGAAACTCGAACCAATTCAATTTTTTATAATTTCTTGTTTTCCCTTATTTTATGCTACTTTCCACAGCATTGTTTGTATTTTTTTCCCGAACCACATGGGCATATATCATTTCTTCCGATTTTTTGAACACGTTTTGGAGTAGCTTTTTTTACTTTATTTTGATCTGTTACTGCTTGACCTTTAACAACTTCTTTTCTTTCTATATTTTGTCTAATTTCAGCTCTCATTAAATAAATCATAGCTTGTTTATCTATTGTATTTAGTAACGTTTCAAACATTTCAAATCCTTCATTTGTATATGCTCTTAAAGGATCTTCTTGTGCATAACTTCTAAGATGAATACCTTCTCTTAAATGTGACATTGTATTAATGTGTTCCATCCAATTTGTATCGATTACTCTAAGTGTTATTGCTTTTTCAAATTCATTTACAATTTCTTCTGGTACATCTTCTATTTTCTTATTATAATTATCAATAACCAACTTAGTTATATCATCAATAATTTCATCAGTTTTCTTATCCTTTAACATAGCTTTTTCTTTAAATTCATAATTCATTTCTTCATTTAAGGTTTCCACTATTTCATCTATATCTTTATCAGTAATGTAACCTTCTGGTTCTATATGTGAATTTACAAGATCAGATATATGAAATCTAAAAGATTGTAATACAGATTCGTGAATTGAATTGCTATCTAAAATTTCATTTCTTTTCTCATAAATATATGTTCTTTGTTGATTAATAACATCGTCATATTGAAGTAATTGCTTTCTAATATCAAAGTTATTTCCTTCAACTCTTTTTTGTGCTGTTTCAATTGACTTAGATAAAGCTTTATTACGTATAGAAACATCTCCTGCAAAGCCAAGTTTTTGAAGCAACATTTTAGTTCTATCAGCACCAAATCTTACCATTAAATCATCTTCAAAAGATACACAAAATTGTGATGCTCCTGGATCTCCTTGACGACCAGAACGACCTCTTAATTGATTATCAATACGTCTTGATTCGTGACGTTCTGTTCCAATAACAAATAAACCTCCCAATTCTTTTATTTCATCAGTTAGTTTAATATCCGTTCCACGTCCAGCCATATTAGTTGCAATTGTAACAGAACCTTTATCTCCTGCTTTAGCAATTATTTCAGCCTCTC
>CAZIFN010000064.1:0-3737 GCA_964538205.1 uncultured Mycoplasma sp. | reverse complement strand
AGATAGGTTCTAAAGCTTTTATATCTTTAACGAATGATATAAATTATTTAAAGATTCTCGTTACATTCATATTGGTGGAGATGAAGTCAATCATGAAAATTATCAAAAGTGTCCAGATTGTCAAAAGAAGATGAAAGAATTCAATTTGACTTCTACGAATCATCTTCAAGCTCATTTTTCTAATGAAATTGCAAAATATATTATGGACACAACAAACAAAAGTGTTATCATGTGGCACGATGGCATATTTGAAAATACAGATCCAAAAATTATTTTACAATATTGGGATTATAAAATGGACCATGAAAGAATTCAATTTATTAATAATGGTCGCCCAACCATTTATTCGCCATGTTCACAATTTTATTTCAATGATCCTTATGGTGAATTACCACTTATTCGTTCTTATAATAAAGGAATTCATTTAACTGGATTAAATCGAAAAGCTTATAAAAATATTAAAGGAATGGAATGTTGTATTTGGACAGAATGGATTGATAATCCTGAAATGTTAGAGTTTAATTTAAATCCTCGTTTATTTGCTTTTGCTGAAGCCTCTTGGACATATACTATCCATCATGATTTTACAAATTTTATAGAACGTATTGAACATATGGATTCATTTTATAAGTATTATCATTTAACTCATGCTCCAAAAAAGATTTATCTTGCTTATGGAAATTCTTATCGTAAAAATATTTCAAATTCGTATAGAGGAACGCAAAAAGAAATTGAATTAGATCTTTCAAAAAAAAGAAAAAAAATGGAAAAATAAACATTTTGTATGAAAGGACTTGCATCAATATTCTATTAATGATAATATGAAAACATAAATAAAAACAATCGGTGGAGTCTGTCAACAATGGGTGGACTTCGTCTACTTGTTTTTATTTAAATTGAATAAGAGTGTTTTTTGGTGGAGTCTGTCAACAATGGGTGGACTTCGTCTGCTCATTTTTATTTAAGTTTATATTGGTGGAGTCTGTCAACAACGTGGGTGGACTGTATCTATCTACGTTTTATTTTCAAAAGCACTGTTTCTTTCGCTTTCTTTTTACTTTATTTCAATATTCTCTTTTATAACGATGTACAAGGTGGAGTCTGTCAATATGGGTGGACTACGCCCTATTGCACAGATGGGAGATATGAAATATGCATGAAAAATTTTTAAATTTGCCTAAAGGAATGCGTTTATTGGTTTTATTTGCGGTTTATCTAATTACTATTGGAGGTTTTGGTGGATGTTTACTCGTCAGATACTATGCTTCTATTATGTGGTTAGAAATAGTATTAACTTGCGTAGGGATGTTTTTTTCTGTAGTGGCTATCTGTTTAACAATTTATCATATATTTTCTAAAGATGTTAAAAAAAATTTATAATTTTTTGTAAAAGTGTCTAAATGATACTTTTATTTTTTTATTGAGTATTTATTTCCGAAAAGGTATAATAATAATGTTCGTAGGGCAATGGCCAAGTGGTAAGGCTTCAGATTCTGATTCTGACATGCGTGGGTTCGAATCCTACTTGCCCTGCCATGATTTTTGAATGAAAAGACTCAGATAGACAAAAGAGTCTTAAAAAGTTCCAAGAACTGTACATAACCTCAAAAGTATGACTAACAGAAATGTAAGCGTCAGAAATCTCCATAGTAAAACTAAAGTTTGATTTTCCAAGGTAAAAGCATTTCTAATTCTTCTTCTGTAGAATTAGACTTAATTTTATCAATAAGAGTTTTTAAATATTCTTTTGCATTTAATCCATTAAAATTTATGCGAATAGATTTCTGCTAAAATCATGTACTCTTTTTTGAAATTCAATATTAACTCGTAGTATTTTTAAGTGCGAAAAAATGAGAATAGATAGATTTTCGCCTTTTCTTAGAAATTATTTACTTTATTGAGGAAGACAATAATTGGTGTTCTTCCCCTTTCATGACAACACTTTCAATTTTTAATAGTGTTAATTATTCGATATTAAGAGATTTTATTAACAATTCGATTTCAGTAAGACAACTGAGTAACTCGATGGAACTTAGAGAACTTAACAAGCAGATTGTTATTGTTAGTAAGCAGGCATTTAGAAGATTACAATTTGAAGTGTATAAACCACTTTTTTAATTGTTTGACTAAACTCATGCAGAAAGTCACATATATATTGTAAATTAACAATAACTTTTAATGATGGAGATAGAAGTTTTAATAACATGTTTTATAAATGCGGATTATTAACGAAAGTTAGTACGGATAATATGAGCTGTAAATATACGTATGATTCTTTAGGTAGAATTATTGAAGTCTATATAAATGATGTGAAATATTGTTCTAAAAGCTATGAGGATAATCAAACATATGTTATTGATAGCAAGCCTTATGAAAATGTAAGTATTATGAAAACTTATTATTACGACATACCAACGATTGAAGAAGTTTATGATGATAAAGAAACTACTCAAAAAATCAATGGGAAGTGACTGTGTTATTTATCATTATAATGAAGAAGATAAATTATTAAATACTGATAGCAACAAAAATGAATTAGTGATGAACATTCAATATCAGTCAAATGGCATGTTATTAAGAAAAGATACAAATACTACTTCAAAAACTTTTTCATATGATGCCTATCAAAGAGTTAAATCGGTTGATATTACTCAAAGTGGATATCATGAAACACAGGCATTTAATTATGCTGATGAATTTAAAGATTTGATTAGTAAAAATATTTTATCCTTTGGTCAAACCATTAATTACAAATATGATTCTTTAGGAAGAATGACTAAAGAATATTTAACTTATTCTAATTTATATTTAAAACATGATTATGCTTTTGCGTATTCAAGTGACTTATTACCTATCGTTTCGAAGCATATGATTTCTATTAATAATAACCCAATCTATTATAACTATACTTATGATTCCTATGGTAGAATCATAAAAATTACAAAAGACAATTTCACAGTAAAATATAAGTATGATACTTTTGGAAGACTCATTAGAAAGGATAATCAAGAATTAAACAAAACATTTTTTGTTCAGTATGATAATAATGGAAATATTATTTCTAAAGGGACCTATACATTAAGTTATGATAAGAAGCCTAAAGAACTGATTCATTTTGATAAATTTAATTATAATCGAGGTGTCTGGGGTGATCAATTAATTTCATTTAATGATGAAGAATTTGAATATAGTGTCATAGGAAAACCTATAAAATTTAGAAGTAAAGCAATCGAATGGACAGATAATGGATTAATCAAACATATACTATTAAATGAAAATAACTGCTTGGATTTTGATTATCAAGAAGATAATGAAAGAATTGAAAAACGTTCAAGAGATTATCATTTTAAAATACAAAACGATGGAAATAAAGTATTAGCAATGACAACTGAAATTTTTGATAATACTACCTCTAATACAGTTTCTGGAGAATGGATATTCAAATATTCTGTTGATAAGCTAATTGGTTTTAATTATAATGGTAGTGAGTACATTTATGTAAGAAATGTACTAGGAGATATTACTCATATCTTAGATGAAAATGGGAATATTGTCTCTCAGTAGATATATGATGCTTGGGGAAATCACAAAATATTTAAAGGCGATGGAACAGTTGATAGTGATATTATTTCTATCGGAAATGCTAATCTTTTTAGATATAGAGGATATTTTTATGATATTAAGACTGGACTATTCTATTGCAACTCTAGATATTATAGTCCTGAATTATGTAGATT
>CAZIFN010000063.1:0-3829 GCA_964538205.1 uncultured Mycoplasma sp. | reverse complement strand
TGAACCTAAAATCCATTCAATATTCCCATAAGTTATCGTCTCTTTATTATTTTTTTAATAATAAGTCGTATTTTCATGAAGTTAGATCATACAATTTTATTTTATGAATAGTCCCCAACTTTTTATACTTTGTAAAATTTAGTTATATGTTATCACAAAACTTGATAAATTTCTATTAATATACTAATTTTTTAAAGTCCAATTTTCATTGGATTCTTATATTGATTGTTCTAAAGTTATCCCACCTTTTAAAATAATTTGAAGCGTTTTATTTGGCATAACTCTAACTCTTTCAATCAATGCTCTTATCATTATTTCATTATATTGTAGAGGTTGGTTGTTATAATTAAAGAATATTTTCTTAATTCGTTCTACTTCGATATTTACAGATTCTTTTGCTGTTATTTTGGATTTTTCAAATTCCAATTGTTCACGTAAAGTTTTGATTTGATCTGTAAGTTTTTTTTATTTCATTGGTAATCCTAGTTTTATCGACCTCAGTTTCTATTCTTAAATTTATTGCTGTTTCTCTTAATTCATTAAGTTCTTTTAACTGCTGCTCTATCGCATAAATCATATGTCCATCTTGTTTTCCTGTGATTACTTCTTCTAAATTTGCCATCATGATAGTAATTACTTCATCTTGGTTTTCAACTACTTGTGCTAGACCTTTACAAATCAGTTCTTGTAATTTTGTTTCTTCTATTGTAATTGATTTTTGACAATACTTTTTTCCGTTTTCTATTCTACTTAAGCATCTCTATACTTTTTGATTCACACCTTTTAATTTCCAAGTTCTTCTTTGATATGGACTACCACAACAACCAAAAACTAATAAATCCGTTAGTGCATATTTGCTATATTTTCCTAATGCAGTTACACCTTTACTGGATACTTTTGTTTTTCCACTTCTTCGTGCCATTTCTCTTTGTACTTCTTTAAAGGTTTCTTTATTAATAATTGCTTCATGATTATTTAAAATAAGATATTTTGGTAATTTACCATGATTCTTCTTTGATTTTTTAGTAATACAATTATCAATATAACTTTTTTGTAGCATTATATCCCCACTATACTTTTCGTTTTTAAGCATACTTTGAATAGTAGATTTATTCCATGTAGTTTTGCCTTTATAGGTAAGAATTTTATTTTCTTCTAAATAGGTTTTAATTTGATCTAAAGTATTTCCATCAAGGTATAATTGAAATATTTTTCTTACAATTTCCGCTTCTTCTTCTACAATTTGTAGGTTCACTTGTTCATCCTTTTTATATCCTAATAAATTATCTCTAAATGTATATTGACCTGTTTTCATACGGTAACGAATACCCCATTTAATGTTTTCACTAATATTTTCACTTTCAGCTTGAGCAATAACACTATGGACACCTATAATCATTTCATTACTCATTTTTATTGAATTTAAATTTTATTCTTCAAAATGAACATTAATACCTAGTGATTTTAATTCCCTAACATAGTTTAATGTATCTACTGTATTTCTAGCAAACCTTGCAACTGACTTGGTTAGGATTAAATCAACTTTCCCTTTCCTACAATCTTTTATCATTCTTTTAAATTCTTCTCTTTTTTTGGTTTGCGTTCCTGTGATTCCCTCATCTGCATAGATGTCTACTAATTTCATGTTATCATGGTTTTTGATATAATCCGTATAATAACTCACTTGTATCTTATTTTTCATAAAAATTTAAGTTTTAAGATATTAAAAAAGTCCTAAATTACTTTCGTTTTTTAGGACTTATAAGGCAAAATAGCCTTTTCGTATGCTTTAGATGTGTCATTACTACGAAATGTTTCATTTCAAGCATTTACACTACAAAATGTTTCATAGTCTATAAATGCAAAAAGAGAACTAGCATATATCTGTACTAGTTCCTATAATTTTTCTATGATGTTTAAGTTGCAGTTGAATTGGGATTCTACCGTATGTTTATCAATTACTTTGATACAACTTCGCACCCTGCCAAAATTGTTAGCACCCTAAGCATAAAAAGTTCGCACCATTATTTAGTCATCATCGGTTACAAAACTATAATCACCATAAGTAAAACCATTATCTTTTTCAAATTCTTCTGCGAATTGTTCGTAATATCCTCTATCAGTAAATGCATAAGGACTATTCTCGCTACCTAAAATCATCTCAGGTAAATTTATTAATAAAAAGCAAAATCCAAACATTGCAACAACAGCCATTACCCATTGTTTAATATTTGCTCTATTCTCTTTCTTAAATAAGTGAACTGCAAGACCAATTGTAATTGGTAAAAAACCAAATAAAGATGTAACAAGTCCTGGTGAATATAATATTTGCATTCCATATTTACCAAAAGTATTTAATGAATTTATACCAATAACAATATGAATTACTACTTCAAATGCAGAAAATAACATAACTGCAATTCCAGCTGGTTTTTTAAATCCCCAAAACTTAAGAACAACACATCCAAGAATTACGCCACCAAAATTTGTAACCATATCTGTAAGTCTGTTCATTGGATATTTTGCTAGATCAGTTGAGCCATGACTAAAATTATATGAATAATGAAGTCCTCCAGGGAATACCCATTCTTCAATAACATGAAGGACTAAAACTACAACAGCAAGCGTACAAAACATGTTTATTTTATCCCATACTTTTCTATTAATCCAAACTTTTATTGAAAGGTATATACCAATACCTACCATCACATAAAGCCAAACTGATAACCAAGCATTAATTATTGATTCCACAAATTATTACTCCTTTCAAAAAATATGAAACTATTGTATCATATTTATTTTTGTGATACAATAATTCCACATTAACATTTCCTGTAGTGGAACAAAAGGAGTAAAATATGTATCATATCTCAAACGACTTAAGAGCAAAAAAATCAGCACAAAAAATAGGAATAGGATTATTAAAATGTTTAAGTTATAAAAGTTTTGTCGAAATAACAGTGACTGACATACAAAAAGAATCTTCTGTTGGAAGAGCAACATTCTATCGTTTATTTGATAATATCACTGATGTTTTATCATATTTATGTGATAATATATTTGAAAAAGTAGGATATGAAATCAAATTAAAAGGATATCATACTCCAAAAGAAACATCATTAAAATTTATTAAAGAATGGATGAATAATAAGACATTATTAAATGCAATTGTTAATTGCAATCGTATGGACATATTATATAACTCTCATGCAAAATATGTAGAAAATAATGTTGATTTTTTCTTTCCAGGATTTTCCTTAAAAGAAAATCAAATAAATTATTTAATGATGACTATGACTTCATTTATACCTGCTTGTTTAACAGCATGGATAAAAAATGGTGCTCATGAAACTGCTGAACAAATACATAGTCAATTTATCAATTGTTTTAATATCCTTCATCAATTATTTGAACAATAAAGTTTCTACAAATACGTTGCAAATTTCCGGTCAAATAATAAATAAGACTACTCAAATTTGAAATAATACAATATGTTTTTAACTACAAAAAAGAAGCCTATTTTATTCAACTTCAATTCTTATTCCATTACCATTATAGAATTTAAATGTTATATATGCACTATAGCTTTTTCTATCAACGTACATTATCATAAAAAAGATATTATATCCAGTTAATAGTTAATAACTTTTTTAATAGTGCAATATTTACATTTATTAGACTATAAATCACATCAGCATTTATTGATTTAATATCATCAGTTGCAAGGTCTAACAAGGTCTTCTCACAAGACTTTCTATATACTTAATTTTTTTCGTTATATGTAAAAGATGGTCTAGAGACATTGTTAGACGTTGTAATTTATCTTCTA
>CAZIFN010000062.1:0-4002 GCA_964538205.1 uncultured Mycoplasma sp. | reverse complement strand
AAATAAAAGTGAAATTGAATCTTATGAAATTATAGATAAGACACTTAATGTATATGTTAAAACCAAACAATATGGAGATACTGCTGATATGGGATATTGGTGGTTTATTTTAGAATTAAGTAAAGATGAAGTCGGGAATTTTGATAACGTGAAAATATTCAAAAATGGTGAAGAAATCATGAGTGATGATGAGCAAATAATAATAGATTATATTAAATACGCACATTCAATAGGATTAGAATATGTGAATATTAATAATACTGAAATATTAGAAAATTATGGAAAATATGATGGTTCGGTTGTTGTTAAAATAAGTAGATCTTCTTTTCAAGTTATTACATGTATTGCTTTCCTAGATATTGGAATAGAACTGCAATTTCCAGATTCAAATACACCTATAGTATATAATAGCGGTAATTTTTATGAGTTAAGTGATGCATATAAGAACGGTATTCTAACTAAAGAAAATTTAATAGAACTTCAAGAAAAAATTGAAAATAATATTATTCTTAAACATTTTGATCTTACAGATGAAAAAATAATATGGAATGGCGATATAAATGATCCTTATATCCTAGATGATTCTGTTATCGTTACCTTAAAGAAGACAGAAACTTATCCAGAACTAGATTTATCTGTTTTTTGTTTAGATAATGCTGTTCATATGGAATATTTGGATAGTATTACTAAACCTAATAATATTGCTAATCCAGAAAAATGGAGACAAAAAATAATCATATATTTAAAATCCGAAGGAAAAGAAAAATTGCTTGAAACAATAAGAAAATTAGAACAACTAGAATTTGTTAAGAGTGTTAATCCTAATGTTATTTCAGAAGGAACTTAAAAAAAGGGGATATTATAGATATGTGTGCAATTTTGAAAAAAAGTTTAAAATATTTGATTTTATTCATAATAGTAACATTTATATGTGTGAACAATGAACCGCTTTTTGTTAATGCAGAAGGTGTAACTATTAATTCAAATGAAAATGAAAGATTATTAGATATTGATATAAATGGTGAATTTGATGATAAATCTCTAATTGTAGTATTAGAGCCTAGTATAAGCCAATATTATGGACTTTGTTCTGAATTTAAAGAAAAACTATATACTATTGAAGAAGTTGAATCGTATGATGATTTAAGCGAACTATCGGTCGAATCATTAGTTAATGATGGAATAGACCCTAAATGTTATAGCTCTATAAAAAATCATTTGGATTCTATCGATTTTAAACAAATTTTAAAAATAAATTTAAATACTACTAGTAAACAAGAGGTTGTAGAAATTATCAAACAAATAGAAACTTTTGATGAAGTATTTTCAGTAAATCCTAATTATGTATATGAATCAAATGATGCAATTGTTGATGATGTTTATTTTGGTAATCAGTGGGCACTAATAGGCACGCATGGAATTGATATTAACGAGGCATGGAATTTCACTACAGGTTCAAGCAATATTAGAGTTGGTATTATTGATAGTGGTATTGCCAATCATTTGGATTTGAATAGTAATGTTGTTACAGGTAAAGATTTTTATAACAATAACTATATTACAACTGATGATATAGGGGGTCATGGTACTAGTGTGGCGGGTATTATTGGTGCTATTGCAAATAATGCTAGAGGTGTAGCTGGTATAAATCATAATATATCATTGGTTCCCTTACAAACCGCTTATGATACATCAGGGAATGGTAATCACTATACTACAGATATTGTAGAGGCAATTAGATATGCTAGAGATTTATGGGAAGATCCTGAAAATAGAATACATATTATTAACTATAGTATATCTCGTTTTGGATATAACACTGATGTTTTATCAGCTGTTGAATCTTTTAAAGGCTTATTTGTTTGGGCTGCTGGTAATAATGGAGAGAACTTAGATTTAATAACTGGTATAGAAAATTTTTCTTTAAATAATTTAATATCAGTTGGTGCTCATGACCAAAATGGCCAACGCTCTATTTGGAACTCTTCCCAATCTTCTAGTTATGGTCAAATAGTAAATATTTATGCACCTTCTGTATGTTATACTACGCATTCTATTACCAATAATTCGTATAGAACTTTTGGTGGTACTTCATGTGCTACTCCACATGTAACAGGTGTGGCTGCTTTGTTGTTGTCTCTAGATGAAGAAATAACAGCTAGTCAATTAAAACAAACAATTCTACAAAGTGCTGAAAATATAAATATAACAACACCAGATGGTTCAACACAAAATGTAAAAAAACTAAATGCTTATAATGCAGTTAAATATGTGTTAAGTAATTATGGTTCTTCAACAACTTTAAAATATAATACTACGTCATTAAGTAAATCTATTGATTCAACAAGCACATTCTTTAATGAAAAAAATTATTTTCTAAAAATGAATGTTGAAAATGCATACACATATGATTTTACCATTTCATCATCTAGTGCATCAGAAGTAACGTTATATGATTCTAATTTCAATGAAATAAATGTTTCTCAAGCATCAACTAATGGAGGTTTAACAAAAACATTTAGTTATTATTTATCAGTTGGAACATATTATCTACAATCTAATTATGTTAGTTCTACTGCAAGTGGTACTATAAATGTTTCTATTGTTGGTGAACCACATACGCATACATATACATATTTACCGGCAAGTTCAGGTCATACTGCTACATGCACCGTTTGTGGATATACTACAACTTTGTCCCACATCTATGATGATCATTATTGTATCCACTGTAATGCGTATACAACTATGCATGATTATGATAGAAATTATGAATGGGTAAGTTATACAATGCATCGTGCAGAATGTTGTTGTGGAGCAACAGCTGAACAAGGACATGCAGTGGCAAGTAATGCTTTTGCTAATGGAAAAAAATATGCTCCTTGTTTAATTTGTGGTGGACTTGCTGAGAGAGGATTTGTTGAATGGACTAATTCTTCAGCAATTAATCAAGTAACAAATAATGGAAGTTATATCTTGCCAAATGGAGTGATTGTATTAGTAGATGAAGATATTGAGTCATATCTAAATGGCTCTTTAGAATTTCATAAAAAGGACGACCAATTATCAACTGAATAAAAAGCAAAATGAAAGATATAGAAGTTAAAAAAAGTTTCTATATCTTTTTCGTTTTATTAGGCAATTAAAACGAACAAAAATAATTTATCTTATCAAATTACGAAATAGCCATTTCGTATGCCTTATACATTAAAAATGATTAGTCTTGATACACAAATATTAAGTGTCAAGACTATTTTTTTTCGCTTTTTTAGTGGCTTTAAAGCTAAAATAAGCATATTTCAAGAGAATTTCCATCAGATTTTATGGCCTGGTGGATTTTTGGTTTGTTTTTGTATCAAAATTGAGAACAAATTATAATCGTTATTGATTAGGATGTTATCGCCCCATGTCTTGGATTGGTTTTGTTTAAGGTACGATTTATCAATATGTATTATTAAAATTAGTTTTTATTTTCATTTTTGATGATGTCATGAGTATTGATTATCACTTTGATATTAAAGCCTTTCTAATTACTCTTCTTAGTTTTGTGATAATTTATGAAGGACTTATGAGTTTTTGTTCAAAAAAATTTGAAAAAATTCATTTAAAAAATATAATGAATAATTAATAATGATATTTTTTCTTCTTTAAGAATAAAAAGAATATAGAAATGATAAAAGATAATAATTCCGCTAAAACAATTGAAAACCAAATGCCATCGAGTTGAAAAAACAAAGGTAAAACTAAAACAGAGGCAATTTGAAATATTAAAGTTCTTAAAAAAGAAATAATTGCTGAAGTTAATCCATCATTTAAAGCAGTAAAAAAAGAAGAACTAAAGATGGATAAGCCTGAGAATAAAAAAGAAAATGAGAAAATTAAAAATCCTCTTAAAGTCATTGACAATAATTCATCATCATAACTGACGAAAAGAAAGCTTAATGGTTTTGCTAATACTTCGCTCAATATAACCATGCTTAAAGAACAAACACCAATGATGAT
>CAZIFN010000061.1:0-4047 GCA_964538205.1 uncultured Mycoplasma sp. | reverse complement strand
CTTGTTATTTAATAGCTCAAAATGGAGATTCAAGAAAAGAAGTTATTGCTCTTGCTCAAACATATTTTGCAGTTCAAACCAGAAAACAAGAAATTAGTGAGAAGGAATACAGCAAATTAACAGAAGATGAAAAAAGATTTTATCAGAGAAATTTAACCAAAAAAGGCAATTATTCACTTAATCAAGCAGCAAAAAAAGCTGGAGTTAAAAACTTTGATAAATTTCATAATGCGGGTTATAAAGGTTTGTACAATGGCGAAACTGCTGATGACATTGCTAAAAGAAAAGGCTTAAGATATAGAGAAGATATTTTAGATAATATGGGAAGTGATGAATTAATAGCTAATTTATTTAGAATTTCTCAAACTGAACAAAAATTAAAAAGAGATAATATTAAAGGAGAAGATAAGGCAAAATCAACTCATTATGAAGTAGGAAAAGAAGTTAGAAATACAATTAAAAAACTAGGTGGAACAATGCCAGAAGAAATGCCTACACCAAGTAAAAGTTTAAAAGAACTAGAAAAAGAAGCTATACCATAAAGAAATAATAATTCAATGATTTAAAGACAAAGATACAATGAATTATAGACAAAAAAATAAAATTTAGATAAAATATACTTATGGTGATTTAAATGAAAAACATTAACAACGTAATATCAAATGTAGATGAAATAAAACTAGATCATTCTTTTCAAGACGCTTGTAGTGATAAAGCGTTTTACGACTATGTATATTCATTAGGTATAAAAGAAGAAATCTTAAAAAAATATACATCTAGTTTAGAAGATGCCTTTTTAGAATATAAAAACTGTAAAAATTGTCCGGGTTTAGATGATTGTCCTAATAAAATAAAAGGCTATAAATATACTCCTGAAAAAAATCAAAATTTAATTAGTTTTTCATACATAGCTTGTAAAAAACAAGAAAAAAAATATCATGATAATGCCTATAAAGAAAACTTGGAATTATTTGATATGCCAAAAGAAATAAAAGAAGCTAATATAAAAGACTTATATAAAGATGATAAAGCAAGATTACCAATAATTAAATATTTCAAAGAGTTCATTGACAATTATACCAATAATGAAAAAACAAAAGGTCTATACTTAACTGGCTCATTTGGATCAGGAAAAACCTATATGATAGCAGCCTTATTTAATGAAATGGCAAAAAAAGAAGTAAAAAGTGCCTTAATATATTATCCTGAATTTCTAAGAAGCTTAAAATCATCATTTCAAACTAATTATAATGAAAAATTTAATTATATTAAAAAAGCTCCATTATTATTACTAGATGATATAGGTGCAGAAAATTGTAGTGCTTGGTCAAGAGATGAAGTATTAGGACCAATTCTTCAATATCGTATGGAAAATGAACTTCCAACATTTTTTACATCAAATCTTACTATAGAAGAATTAGAACAATCTCTAGCTTTAACCTCTAGTAAAGCAGAAAAAGTAAAAGCTAGAAGAATAATTGAAAGAATTAAGCAATTAACAGTATCTTTAGAACTAATAAGTAAAAATAGAAGAAATTAGTAAAATAGTTTCTTTTTTAAGTGCTTAAAACAGTTGACTTCCCTTGAAAATCTTGACAAATAAGCAAAAATGAGTATAATATACACTGCTTTGGAGAGGGAGTATATGAAATTATTTGAACGTCAAAAAAGAATTATTAGATTGTCTTTGGTATTAATTGGAATAGCAATATTTTTGATGTTGTCAAAAGAATTAAATCTTAATAATAATGAATTTACACTTGCCTATGAATATGTAAATATAAAAGATATGGCAACAGTAGAAGTAGCACAAAAAAAAGGTACAACAAATAATAACCAGTATACAGCAATTGAAAATAATAATACTCAAGAAAATATAAAACAAGAGAAAATAGAAGAATCAGCACTTCAAATGATGAATAATTCCCTAGCTTTAAAAAATAAAGTAAACTGGTATTTGCCAGTAGAAATAGGTTATATTACTACTATGCCACAATATAGTCATGTTGCCCTAGATATTACAAGTTATAGAGGAGTATATGAAACTATTTTCCCAGTAGCCTCTGGTACAATAACTGGAATTTATACAGATAATGCTGGAGGTAAAGTAGTAACAGTTCACCATGTAGTAGATGGAGTTAATTATACTTCGATGTATGTTCACTTCTCATCATATGCTGACAATATATATGTAGGAAAAGAAGTAACAATAAATGATCCACTAGGACAGATGGGAGCAACCGGTATCGCAACAGGAGTACACTTACATATTTCTGTAATGGATTGTACCTTATTTGATCCGAATGATCCTAACTGTTCAGACTTAAACGGATATTTTAGATATGCCAAGTATAAATATAGTCAAGGATTCACAGGACTAAATAGTTTAATGGAAGTTCCAGGAAGCTGGTATAGTAGATAAAATACTTGCAATTAAAAATAAAAGTGTTATACTTAATAAGTAGTTAATTACATTGACAAAGGACACGATAAATTAAAAGATTTTTTAAAGAGAATTCATGTTTGGTGTAAATGAATAAAATCATAATTTATTACTACCTTTCGAGTTGAATTATAAAAGTAATTCCGGCAAAGACCGTTATCAAATTAAGAAAAACAAAGGATGGTACCGTGCTAAGCACTCCTATACTATCCTTTTTATTTTATTTATAAGGAGGTACAAATGGAAATTAATGTAATAACCCAGTCTGCTATAAAAATAAAAGAAGATAAAATAATTTATTTTGACCCGTATCAAATAAAAGATAAATATAAAGATGCAGACTATATTTTTATTACTCATGACCATTATGATCATTACGATGAAGAATCAATAAAAAATATCATGACAGAAAAAACAAAAATAATAATACCAATATGTCTTTTAGAAAAAATAAAAAAGATAACTACTAATTATTTAGCGGTATTGCCAAATAATAAATATTCAATTGATGATATTTACTTTGAAACAATAAGTTCATATAACATAAATAAACCATATCATCCAAAAGAAAAAAATTATGTAGGATATAAAATGAAAATAGGAAATGAATATATTTATGTTTTAGGAGATACAGATTTAACAGAGGAAGTACTAAATACAAAAGCTGATATTTGTTTTGTACCACTTGGTGGAACTTATACTATGAATGTAGAAGAAGCAGCAAAATATATAAATAAAATAAGACCAAGACTTGCAATCCCTATACACTATGGTTCAATCATTGGTAGTAAAGAACTTCATAAAGAATTTAGAAAATTAGTAGATTCTGATATAGAAGTAGTAGTATATATAAAATAGGAGGAAAATAAAATGATAAATATTAAAGAAAATGAAAAATTAAGTATCATGAATCACTCATGTGCACACTTACTAGCTCAAGCAGTAAAACATCTATATCCTAATGCCTTATTCTGGGTAGGACCAGTTATTGAGGAAGGTTTTTATTATGATATAGATCTAGGAGATAAAACCCTAACAGAAGAAGACTTGCCAGCTATTGAAAAAGAAATGAAGAAAATAGCAAAAGATGGTAAAAAAATAATTCGTCATGAACTTTCAAAAGAAGAAGCTAAAGAAAAGTTTAAAGATGATCCATACAAAATAGACTTAATTAATCGTATGGATGAAAATGAAGTAACAATATCATGTTATAGTCAAGGAGACTTTACAGATCTTTGTAGAGGACCACATTTAGAAACTGTTAAACAATTGAAACATTTTAAACTAATTAAATTTTCTGGAGCATACTGGAAAGGTGACGCTAAAAATAAAATGTTACAACGTATCTATGGCATCTGTTTTGAAAATGAAGAAGATTTACAAAAACACTTACAAGAATTAGAAGAGGCAAAAGAAAGAGATCATAGAAAAATAGGTAAAGAACAAGAATTATTTATGAATCATGAATTAGTAGGTGCGGGAATGCCTCTCTGGTTACCGTCTGGTGCACTAATTAGAAAACAACTAGAAAACTATATTTATGAAAAAGAAAGAAAACTAGGCTATCATCATGTTTATACTCCATGTGTTGGAACTGTAGACTT
>CAZIFN010000060.1:0-4685 GCA_964538205.1 uncultured Mycoplasma sp. | reverse complement strand
CAATAAAAATTAAACATGGTGCATTACGTTTTGCTTGTTGAAACATATCACGCACACGACTTGCTCCTACACCAACAAACAATTCAACGAAGTCAGATCCAGATATAAAATAAAATGGAACATTAGCTTCTCCAGCAACAGCTTTAGCTAATAAAGTTTTTCCTGTACCAGGAGGGCCAAAAAGCAAAATACCTTTTGGAATTCTAGCACCTAAACTCTGAAACTTTTTAGGATTCTTTAAAAAATCAATAATTTCTTTAACTTCTTCTTTTTCTTCTTTTAATCCAGCAACATCTTTAAATGTTATCTTATTATTATCACTACTCAAACGTGCTTTACTCTTACCAAAATCAAGTGAACTCTTATTTCCAGCTAATTGTTTATTTAAAAACCAAAAAGCAATTCCAACTAATAAGACAATAGGTAAAACATTAACAATAATCAAAAGTAGTGAAGAAGAATCAGGATCTGGTTCAACACTTAATTCTATTTTTTGATGATCACTAGCCTCTACTATTTTCTTCATTACCTCTTCACTTAAAGGTAACCTAGCAAAGAAAGTCTCATTATCCGCATAATCAGCTAACTTTCCTCTAGCTTCATAAGTATAACCATTAGTTCTAGCAACCAATTCCAACTTAACTATTTCTTGATTATCTAATTTTTCTACAAATTCATTATAAGTTAATACTTCTACTTTTTTATTAGCAACATTAAAAAAATAAAATATACCTAACATTGCTAAAATTAAAAATAAATATGGAAGCAAACCTCTTTTAACAGTCTTTTTATCAATATTCACAAACATTCCTCCTTAACTGTATTTTAATATTATATCATAACTATCCAATTTTTTCTTATCAAATTTAGACTTTTTAACACCAGGAATCCAAACAATCCTACCCTTTGAATCAGAAACAATAGGCCAAGAATCTCTATCAGCTAATTTAATCTTACTATCAATAAATATATCCTTAATTTTTTTAGAACCATCCATTCCTTTTACATACATCCTATCACCAATTTTTCTTGTTCTAACAATTAAAGGTAAACTAATATCATAGCTATTTAACCTACAAGTATTATTGCTATTGTCATCAGTATCTAAAACTCTTTCAATAACATGGCCATTAGGTAAAGTTGCATATTCATCAAATTCAATTTCATAGTTAGTTATTTCTAAAACATCACGTCTTAATTCTAACATATTATAACACTTATTAGCAACAACATCATTAGGCAAATTAACAAAACTATTAGCTCTATTGCTATATATTAAATCTAAAAGCAATTCAATATGTTTATCATTAACCAAAATTAAATCATCATGATAAAATTCACTAAGTAAATAATATAAAATTTCTCTCTGAAGATACTCATCTTCTAATTTAAATTTATCGATAATTAAAGTATCAGCTAACAAAACCCTATCCAAAGCTTTATCTCTTTCTTTATTAATAAACTTACAAGCCAACTCTAAATTATCACTAAAACGTAAAAATTTCGAGTGTACATTCTTCTCTTCACTTTTTAAAAAAGGTAACAAATATTTTCTATATCTATTTCTAGTATATTTATCATTAAAATTTGATTTATCAACAAAATACTTAACACTGTTAATATTATTATACTCTTCTAATTCCTCTTTAGTATAATAAATTAAAGGCCTAACTATTTTATATTCATTCATATCAACAATTTTTTTAAATCCAGAATATCCAGATAAATTAGAACCTCTAACAATCCTCATCATTATAGTTTCAATTAAATCATCTCCATGATGAGCTGTCATTAAATAATTAGCACCATATTTTAAAACAATATTTTCAAAAAAATTATATCTAATATTGCGTGCTTCATTTTCAAAATTATCATCACCATATTCGGAAATAGTCATAGTTTCAAAAGCAATTAAATTGTCACTACAATATTTTTTAATATAAGAAGCCTCTTCAATACTCTCTTCTCTTACATTGTGATTAACATGAGCAACAATTAATGAAAGACTATACTTCTTTCTTATTTTTAAAAGCATATCAACTAAAGCCATAGAATCAGGACCAGCCGAACACCCTACAACAATAACATCACCAATATTAAAATTAAAATTATCTTCAATATTAATCATACTACCTCCATAAATTAAGCATAACATATTATAACATAAATTATAAACATATTAAAAAAGAATTTATTTTTCTGGTATTTTTATAATAAATTCCCCTTCTTTAGAATATAAATATTTTTCTCTAGCATACCTCGCTATATAATCAGGATCTTGTAATTTATTAACATCAACTCTCAATTCGGCTTCTTTTTCTTTTAAACTTACAAGTTTATCATTTAGTTCATTTTTCTCACGATATTTATCATAAATTTCAATCCAATAACGACCAATTGTAAAAGTAGTTAAAATAATAATAGCCAAAGAACCAAGTCCAAAAATAACAAGTCTTCTCTTAGTTTTTTTAACAACACTAGAAGTTTTTCTCTTAGCCATAAATTATCACCCACCTTAACACAATATATTATAAACCCAATAAAAATAAAGATTCAATACTTTAAAAAAAAAAGAAGTCATTTTACACTTACTTTCGTAAAAACTTAAAAAAAGAATAACCAAGTAAAAAACCTAAAATAAATAATAATAAAAAATAAATATGTAAAATACCATTATTTATAATCCTAATAATTAAAAAATATATAAGCGAAAAATCAAATATAAATAAAAAAGTCCCAAGTATTTTAATAACTTTATTTTTATGAAATAATAATCCATATTTCAAATTAACACAAACACCAAATACTATTCCGAACAAAAAAGAAAATAAAAAACTTAATATTTGTATTTTCAAATTCATTATTTAAATAACCTATTAAAGATACTATCTTCTTTATTTTTTCTAGTACCATCCTCTACATAATTAATACCATTAATGTTACCCTTTATTGAAACATTACCTTGTAAAGTATCCAATTTTACTAATTCCAAATCATTACCCTTAATAATCATAAAACCTAAAATTGTTTCTAATAAAAATTGTTCACTATCAAAATTTTCAATTTTTTTAACTCCAGTTATAGAAAGATTTTTTCTTTCAAACAAATTAATACCATGATTATATCCATTATTTTCTTGTTTATCCATACAATTCCTCCTAAGAAAATATATGCAAAAAAAAAGACGCTTATGCATCTTCCTCTTCTGAAACATCCTCAGCGTTCTTATAAGCATCTAAAATAGCTTCTTCAAACATTGCACGAACTTCTGGATTAATTGGATGAGCTATATCACGATAACCACCAGTAGCTGTCTTTCGGCTAGGCATAGCTATAAATAGTCCGTTGTCTCCTTCAATAATACGAATATCATGTACTGCAAAACTGTCATCTAATAATACAGATGCAATTCCCTTCATACGAGAACCTTCCTTCTCAATTTTACGTACATTTACAGATGTAATTTTCATGTGAATCTTCCTCCCTCATAAAGTATGAACACTTTATAAAAGTATTTTATAATATAATAAACTAAAAATCAAGAGATTTGACTAGAAATAATAAAATCAATCAAAAGAACACATAATTATAACATTCTTTAAACCATCATCAATAAAATTAATAATTTTTCCAAAGTTATGATCTATTAAAAACTTATATTTATCAGTTCTATAAATCAAAATAATTTTACCAGTAAAATTCAAATAATTATCCCTAAGTCTAATCAGTAAATCCATAAAAGTTTGAGGATCATAATAATCACCAATATTACTTAAATATATATAATCATAATGTTCTAAGTACTCAAAATTTAAATCAAAAATATCACAAACAAAAGTTTTGTTAACAACATCTTTATCTAAAAGCAATCTTTTCAACTTTTTATAATTATCTCCACTATTTAAATATAAATTACGCTTCTTAATGGAATCAATCCACCTACACTTATTAGTATCATCATCAAATAAAAATATATCAGACCAAAACACAGTATTAATTAAACTTTTAACATCGTTACAATAAGGAGAAAATTCTAAAATAATATCTTCTCTAACATCTTCTGAAATAAATAAACTATACTCATCAAACTTAGAATATAAATTATATAAATTATTGTAAAAACAAATAAAATCCTCATAATCATATTTCTTTATAATAGCTTTTTTTATTTCAAAATAATAATAAGCATAACTATTAATATCAATTAACGAAATATTAGAGCATCCTAATAATACTGTATTAAATAAAAAATCACCAGAACCAAGTACAGCTAACACATTCTTATTTTTTAATGAGTCATCATTCAAAAATAAACTAATAGGTTCATTAGAAAAAAGATACACTTTAGACTTATAACTAAATAAAGAATTAAAAAGCATATTAGAACTAATCATATAACTACTACAATAATTTTTATATAAAGATAAATCACTATCAAAACAAATAGGTTCATCAAATTTTATATTCCTATTCAAATAAGTTAAAAGAAAAACACCGTCACAAGAAAGGACCTCTAAAGATTCAATAAAGATATCCGGTCCAAAGAAACTAAGTTCTAACTCTAAATCATTTGAAGAAACTAAAATACTTTTAATAGGTTTAACTGAAATTAGAGAAAAAAAGTCTTCTTTTTTTATAAAGTTGTGTTAAACATAATGACTGATTGATAAATTTGTAGTATAATT
>CAZIFN010000059.1:0-4706 GCA_964538205.1 uncultured Mycoplasma sp. | reverse complement strand
ATTTTATCATAGATGTGTTTTTTCTTAAAACGTAGAGTTTATGATTTTATCCTGACCAATAATATTTTAACTTTTTAATCATCATCACGAGAATAGTAGCTTTTTTTCATTTCCATCATATAACTACTTATTTCAGTTTCTATCTCTGGAAGTGCCTCATTGCCAATATTGGAAAGAGTAATAAATTCTTTTACAGTATCAATATAAACTTTTCCCCAAATTATTCCACCTTTAACCTTCAAATCATTAAATAAATCAGGTGTAACAGAATCTAAGAAATATCCAAAAACAACTCTTTTTCTTCCAATTAAAATTCTCTTATCTGTAAGAGCAATAACTGCAGTTCCTAAAATATCAAAAGGATTATCATTCTTTTGTGCCACAAATACATACAATATTTTTTCATTTGGATTAAGATGTTTTTCTACAATACTAGAATTTTGTTTCAAACGCCATCCAATAGTAGAAGGATGCATCTTTTTAAACTTTAACGCTCTTTTATAAACTTCACCCAAGTATAACACCTCCATATATCAAAATATATTATATCATACAAATACAAAACCTCAAACTAAATTTAGAAAAAAAATCCACAAAAAAAGTCCACAAATGTCGTCAAATTAAATACTATCGAAAAGTTTAAAAACATATTTTTAAATAAGGATGTGATATTATTACAAAAACAATAGGAATACCTAGAGCATTATTATACTATTATGACTATGACTTTTGGAAAGTTTTTTTTGAAGAACTAAACTATAAAATAATTGTAAGTACAAAAAGCAATAAACAAATATTAAAAGACGGTATAAAAAAAGCTCATGATGAAGCTTGTTTATCACTAAAACTATATCTTGGTCATATAATTGACTTAGAAAATAAATGTGACTATATACTAGTACCAAGACTATATTCTATAAAGAAAAATGAACAAGTTTGTACTAATTTCAATTGCTTATATGATTTAGTATACAACCTATTTGACAAAGAATTATTAAATTACAACATTGACTTAACACAAGGAAAAAGTAAAATTATTGCTTTCCTAAAATTAGGAGAAAGTCTAGGAATACCTTACATAAAAAGCTATAAAGCTTATAAAATTGCTGAAAAAATAAGTACAGAAAAAAGAATAAAAAAAGAACAAGAACAAGAACAAGCACTACAAAGTAATAATATAAAAATACTATTAGCTGGTCATCCATACAATCTATATGATGAACTACTCGGTAAAACAGTCTCTAAATATTTGAGTGAAAATAACATTACTATTATATATAGTGACAAAATAAACCATAACATAATTGATGAAGAATGTAAGAAATTATCAACAGACATACACTGGTCTCATAACAAAGAAGTAGTAGCCAGCATAAATTACTATCATCAAAAAGTTGATGGTATAATTATAATTTCTTCCTTCCCTTGTGGACCAGATTCATTAAGTAATGAATTAATAACTAGAAAAATTAAAAACATTCCTATTATTAACTTAATATTTGAAGACTTAAACAGTGATGTAGGAATAATAACCAGATTAGAAAGTTTTATTGATATATTAAAAAATATCAAAGAAGGAGAAAAAAATGAAAGAAACAATTAGTTTTCCACATTTAGGAGATTATTATATTCCGATAAAAACTTTTCTAATAAGAACAACAAAGCAAAACGTCAAAGAAGCACCCAAAATCACAAGAAAAACAATAGCACTAGGAGCAAAATATGCTCCAGACTCAGTATGCTTACCATTCAAATACAATTTAGGAAACTTTATTGAATCATTAGAAGCAGGAACAACAATACTATTTACAGCCGCAGGCGGTTGTCGTTATCGATATTATGCAGAAGTAACAGAAGCAATACTAAAAGATCTAGGATATAATTTCAAGTTTTATAATTTAATAACCCAGGGTAAATTAAAAATTAAAAAAGTTTATCAAAACTTTAAAGAACTAAATCCAAATTTAAATTTTTTCTTCTTTCTACACCAATTGCTATATACACTAATCTTTATCTGGAATATGGATAAGATTGATAAAATAATTAGAAAAAGAATAGGATTTGAAAATGAAAAAGATTCCTACATAAGAAAAAAAGAAGAAATGATAACAAAGTTTACAGAAACAAAATCAATAATTAAATTAACAGATTACTATCTAAAGTACAAAAGACAAATAAAAAAGATAAAATATCAAAAACCCAAAAACTGTCTAAAAGTTGGAATTATTGGAGAACTATATACAGCAATGGAACCATATGCAACATATTTTCTTGAAAAAGAACTAGCCAAAATGAATATAGAAATAAAACGGTATACAAATTTAAGCTATCTATTATGGCAAAAAAAATTTATGAGAAAACATATGTTAAAAGTTACAAAAAAGTATTGTAAATATTCATTAGGAGCAGATGGTCTTGACAATGTATATAGAACTATAAAACTAATTAATAAATCTTACGATGGCATCATTCATACAAAACCATTTGGATGCACACCTGAAATTGGTGCCATACCAATTATTCAAAAAATAGCCCAGGAACATGAAATGCCTATAATATTCTTTTCATATGACGTTGAAACTTCAGATGAAGGTATAAAAACAAGATTAGAAGCTTTTGAAGATTTAATCAAAATAAGGAGAATCAAAAAATGAATAAAAGTTATCTAGGAATAGACATTGGTTCAATTTCTACTAAAGGTGTAATAATAGATGAAAAAAACAACATTATAGCAAGTTCCTATCTTTGGACAAAAGGAAATCCTATAAATGCTGTAAAAGAAGTATTAAATGAACTACATAAACAAATAGAAGGAAAAAATATAAAAATTGTATCAGTAGGAACAACAGGATCTGCCAGAAAGTTAATCGGAACAATTTTAAATGCCAACATTATAAAGAATGAAATAACAGCACACGCACTTGGTACACTTTCAAAATATCCTGATATCAAAACAATAATTGAAATTGGAGGACAAGATTCAAAAATAATTCTAATAAGAGATGGGATTGTTATAGATTATGCAATGAATACTTTATGTGCAGCTGGCACTGGTGCATTTCTAACTAGTCAAGCAAAACGACTAGATATACCAATAGAAGATTTTGGAAAAATAGCATTACAAAGCAATAATCCAGCTTTAATAGCAGCCAGATGTACAGTCTTTGCTGAAAGTGACTTAGTACATAAAGCCCAACTTGGATATGAAAAAAAAGACATTGTAGCTGGACTTTGTAGAAGCATTGCTCTAAATTATTTAAATAATGTAGGAAAAGGAAAAAAAATAGAGGGACCTATTATTTTTCAAGGAGGAGTATCCAAAAACATAGGTGTTAAAAAAGCATTTGAAGATATATTACAAACATCAATCATAACCGATAAAAATGGTCATCTTTTTGGTGCCTTAGGTGTTGCTATTCTATCTAAAAAAGAAAAAGAAATAGACTTCTCATTTAATATAGTCGATAATATTTTCAAAACAGAAAGTCACAACTGCTCTGGATGTCCAAACAATTGTGAAATAATAACAGTAAAAAGAAATAGCAAATTAATTGATTCCTGGGGCAATAGATGTGACAAAGGAAAAGTAAAAGTAAATTAAAAAAAATAAGAATTTCTTAAAATTAGGAAATTCTTATTTATTATTTGCTTATTTTTTCAACATACTCTTCATATGGAATACATCTATCTATAATAGAACCATCACTTAATATTTCAATAACCCTATTTGTAACAGTATTATTAAGTTCATAATCACGAGAAGTAAATAAAATTTCACCTTGAAAATTAATTAATCCTTTATTTAAAGAAGTTATACTCTCTAAATCCAAATGATTTGTAGGTTCATCTAAAATCAAAAAATTAGGACTTTCAAGCATAAGCTTAGACAACATACAACGCATTTTCTCTCCACCAGATAAAACAGATACTTTTTTAAAAACATCATCACCAGAAAATAGCATTCTTCCCAAAAATCCACGAAGAACCGTTTCATCTTTAATATCATAGAATTGACCAATCCATTCCATAATATTTTTAGAAGTATCAAAATATTCCGTATTATCTTGAGGCAAATAACCAAAATTAATAGTCTTGCCAAACTCTATTGTACCAGCATCATACTTTTCTTTACCTGCCAAAATATTAAACAAAGTAGTTTTAACCATATCATTATCAGCAATAAAAGTAATCTTATCACCTTTAAGCACAGTAAAAGATATTTTATTTAATATTTTCTTACCATCAACAATCTTTGTTAAATTTTCAACTTTTAAAATTTCTTTACCAGTCATCTTTTCAAGTTTAAAATCTATATACGGATATTTTCTAGAAGAAGGAATAATCTCATCAAGTTGAATTTTATCTAACATCTTTTTTCTAGATGTTGCCTGTCTTGATTTTGAAGCATTAGCAGAAAATCTAGCAATAAATGCTTGCAACTCCTTAATTTTTTCTTCCTTTTTCTTATTAGATTCACGCATTTGTTTCTGTAAAAGTTCTGATGATTCATACCAAAAGTCATAATTACCAACATATAACTTAATTTTCCCATAATCAATATCAGCAATATGTGTACAAACCTTATTTAAAAAATGTCTATCATGTGAAACAATAATAACAGTATTATTAAAATCAATTAAAAACTCTTCCAACCAGTGAATTGCTCCTAAATCTAAACTATTAGTAGGTTCATCTAAAAGTAAAAT
>CAZIFN010000058.1:0-4717 GCA_964538205.1 uncultured Mycoplasma sp. | reverse complement strand
TATTATAAATTCAACTTTCTTAACTTTCTCCCCCAAAACTCTTTACACTAACAATTATTTATCCTCAGTATGTAAAATATATTGATTATTTTTATAATCTACATAAATTATATTCTTTCTTTTAACTTTACCTTCTATAATCATTTTAGCAAGTAATGTTTCTATAGTACGACTAACTAATCTTTTTAATGGTCTTGCTCCATAATTAATATCATAACCATCATTTATTAATTGTTGACGAGCATTATCACTTAAAGCTATTTTTATATTTAAATCACTTAATCTCTTTTCAATATCTGTAATAATTTTATTTAAAATAGAATTAATAGCTTCTTTTGATAATGGATCAAATACTATTATTTCATCTATTCTATTAATAAATTCAGGTCTAAAGTTTTCTCTTACTTCACCCATTACTTTAGAATTATCTCCATTTAAAATATGCTCACTACCCAAATTAGATGTCATTATAATAATTGTATTTTTAAAATCAACTGTACGTCCATTTGAATCTGTAATTCTACCATCATCAAGTACTTGTAAAAGTAAATTTAACACTTCTGGATGAGCTTTTTCTATTTCATCAAATAAAACTATACTATATGGATTACGTCTTACTGCCTCTGTTAATTGCCCTCCCTCTTCATATCCAACATATCCCGGAGGAGATCCAATTAATCTAGATACACTAAACTTTTCCATATATTCACTCATATCAATTCTAATCATATGTGAATCATCATCAAATAATTCATAAGCTAAAGTTCTGGCTATTTCTGTTTTACCAACACCAGTAGGACCTAAAAACATAAACGAAGCGATTGGTCTATTAGGATCTTTTATACCAGCTCTAGACTTAATAATAGCATCACTTACTAATTTAATTGCCTTATCTTGACCCTTAACACGCTTCTTCATATTATCTTCTAAAGCTAATAATTTTTCCTTTTCACTACTAACAAGCTTCGCTATTGGAATATTAGTCCAATTAGATATAACAAGAGCAATATCATCACTAGTAACAGTATCACTTAAAATCTTATTTTTTTCTGTATTATTTAATTCTTCTAATTCTTTTTCCAGTTTAGGTATTTCACCATGTCTTAATATCGCAGCCCTTTCTAAATCATATTTATTCTCAGCCTTTTCAAGTTCAAACTTTGCTTCTTCTATTTCTGATTTTTTCTTCTTAATATCATTATTCAAATTCTTCTCTTTATTCCAAGCTTCCATCAATTCAGTTTCATCTGCTTTTAACTTTTCTACTTCATTATCAATTTCTTCTTTTCTCTTTTTAGAAATCTCATCTTTTTCTTTTTTAATAGCTTCTCTTTCTATTTGTAAACGCATTATTTTATGTGTTAAATTATCTAAATTAACAGGTACAGAATCCATTTGAACTCTAATAGTAGCACACGCTTCATCAACTAAATCAATCGCTTTATCTGGTAAATAACGATCTGTAATATAACGATTAGATAAACTAGCAGCTGAAATTAAAGCTTTATCTTGAATTGTAACACCATGATGTATTTCAAAACGTTCTTTCAATCCTCGAAGTATTGTAATTGTATCTTCAACAGTAGGTTCACTTACTTTAATTTTTTGAAAACGTCTTTCTAATGCCCCATCTTTTTCTATATATTGACGATATTCATTTAAAGTTGTTGCTCCTATAACATGTATTTCTCCTCTAGCCAACATCGGTTTTAAAATATTAGAAGTATCCATAGCTCCATCTGTTCTACCAGTACCAACAATCATATGTATCTCATCAATAAACATGATTATATCGCCTTCACTTTTTTTTACTTCATTTAATACTTTCTTTAAACGTTCCTCAAATTCACCTCGATATTTAGCACCAGCTACTAAAGCAGCCATATCAAGTTCCCAAATAGTTCTATTTTTTAAACTAGCTGGAACATCATCTTTAATAATTCTTAAAGCAAGTCCCTCTACAATAGCTGTCTTACCAACACCAGCTTCACCAATGAGTACTGGATTATTTTTTGTCTTTCTTGATAATACTCTAGTGATACTACGTATTTCTTCATCTCTTCCAATAACTGGATCAATCTTACCCTTTTTAGCAACCTCAGTTATATTTCGACCATACTTTTCTAATATATTTTCATCCTGCTCTTCTTGATAATTATTATACATATCTTATCACCTCTTTCATTGCATATTATATATCCATTTTTAGCACTTGTCAATATAGAGTGCTAAATAATAAAATTTAAAAAGTATAGCTTATACTACACTTTATATTATCCTACATATTTTCTATATAATTCTTTTAAGTTTTTCTTATTAATTACTTTTTTAACACCTAAAGAACTAATATCTGTAAAAATCTTAGTCAATAAAAAATCTAACTTTGGATTAATTTTAGCTTCTTTTCTTTTTCTCATCCAATAATTAAGTTGATATTCTTTATTCCATTTCTTTCCTTGGTAAGTCATACCTGCTGCTAACATATCACATACCATCTCAACAAAATAATTATAAGGAATTACAGGAGTCTTATCTGAAGTCGCATAATCATACCAGTATTCGAAGTGATGTTTATTTCTTCCTTTATGATGTAACCAAGCTTTAGAATATCCATTTACTTCTTTACAAGCAATAATTGGACTATAATCCCCAACAAAATATCTAGCTCCTTCTAAAAACTCTGTTAATGAATATTTTGATAAATCATGTAATAGTCCTCTCCAAACAACACCTGCTCTAAAACATAAACAAAACACTTTAAATCTATGTCTATTAACAACATGTAAATGACCAAAAAACTTCTTTACTGTTATCTTATATTTATTATTCTTCTTTTTCTTACTTTTCATACTTCCACCTTAATCATTATAACATAAATCAATCTACAAAAGCACAATAACTATCTATAACTTCCCCAGTACCAGTATTAAGATTATAACTATACTCTATACAATCATACTCATTATCAACAATTTCTTTTTTAAATTGAACCATTAAACTACCATCATACTCTAAAACATTAACAAGATTTAAAGTACCTACTAACTTACCAAAATTATATATATTTTTACCAGTAGTATTAACTAATAAAAGATTATTATCCTTACTTACTATAACATAGTCCCCTTTAGTAATACCATAAATATTATCATATTCATTATCTAAAACTTTATTACCAAAAAAATCAAATATATATTGATTAGAATCATTTTCTACATATAAATAATTATTTCCCTTAACTACTTTTGAATAATTAATATTAATAATTTCTTCACCAGTCTTATAATTAACAAGTCCTTTTTTATTATTCTTTGAAACCATAATACTATTATTAATCGTATTAATATAATAATCAATACCATTACTATTTGAATCAATATTTGTAAATATATAATCATAATTACTATTATTAATTTTTTCCAAAGTATTAGTATTATAAATAGACCAAGTCTTATCAACTGATAATGCTACATAATTAGTATCAAATTTATCATTATTTTTAAATACCAATATAGAATCATAATCTATTTCATTAAAAGCTTTTTTAGAATTAGTATAATCAAACATATAAGTATTATAATTTTCATCATTACAAATAAAATATTTTGTATTACCAAAGAGTATTAAGTTCTGATATTTAAATCCTACATCAACAATATATTTTTTATAGTTACTAGTATCAATAGGTTTTTCTAAAGTAGCTTTTTTTGTATCTTTATTAGCATAAATAACTACTTTATTTTCATCATTTATTATTTCTACTTCTTGTTTTTTTCCATATGAATATTTTGTTTTTTTACCTTTATATGAACATTCATCTAAATATATATTTCTATCTTCATATATTTCATGAATACTACAAATAATATCTTCATCATTATTAAGTATTTTAATTACCTCATCATAACTTAAAATAATCTTATCTTTTTCATAAGTATTTTTTATAACTTTTTCTATACTTTGTCCATATTTTTTAATTTTATTTTCAATCTCTTTTTCTGTCAAATCATCTTTTATATATTCTTTTTCTTTACTATTATTTTTTAATATTATAAAAATAGCAGTCATTAAAACAATTATTAAAACAAATAAAATTATTATTTTCTTTTTATTTAATTTATTATTCATTGAAAACATCCTTTACTATAATAGAATTATAGCAAAAGAATAATATATATCAAAAAATAAAATGCAGAATTAACTACATTTTACATTATTTGTCCATATTGATTTATATATTGATTTCTAATCATATTATTATTTTGAGTATTCATACTATTATTATTTGTTTTATTAAGTACTTTATCATAATATTCAAATAATTCCTTAAATCTAGCATAATGAACTATTTCTCTTTGTCTTAACCATAACAAAGGTCCTATAACATCTGGATCATTAGTCAAATCTATTAAATTTTCATATACTGCTCTAGCTTTTTGTTCTGCAGCCATATCTTCTGATAAATCAGCTAAAGGATCACCAGTTGAAGCAAAGTAAGCAGTTGTAAATGGTACTCCATTAGCATCAGTTGGATATAATCCTTTAGCATGTTCTGCATAATGAGTATCAAGTCCTGCTTCCTTTATTTCAGCTAAAGTAGCATCTTTCATCAATTGGTAAATCATAGTTGAAATCATCTCAACATGAGCAAGTTCTTCCGTACCTATATCAGTAAGTAATGCTTTTCCTTTATCATCAGGCATAGTATATCTTTGAT
>CAZIFN010000057.1:0-4828 GCA_964538205.1 uncultured Mycoplasma sp. | reverse complement strand
TTCATTATATATCCTCCCTTATTAAAGGCATACTCATACATCTTGGACCACCTCTACCACGTGATAGTTCTGATCCATGCATTTCTAATACTGTTATTCCATATCTTCTTAAAACAGCATTAGTAATATTATTTCTATCATAAACAATTACAACTCCTGGAGCAATACATAATGTATTAGAACCATCATTCCATTGTTCTCTTTCAGCAGTTATTTGATCTCCGCCTCCACATGGGATTAAAGTAATTTCTTTGTTTAGATATGTTCCTAGGATTTTATCTAAACTGTCATTAACTTCTTTTACTTTTATTCCTTCTTTTTCATCCTTTTTAATTTCAAACACTTGTAAAGTATCCATGATTCCAGGATGATATGTAAATTTGTCATAATCAATTTGTGTAAATACTGTATCTAAGTGCATAAACGCACGTGAGTTTGGAATATTAAAAGCTAATACTGTATCAATAGAGCAGTCTGGGTCTTTAAATAAGTTCCCTGATATTTCTTCAATTGATTCAGCTAGTGTTCTTTGACTTACACCAATGGCTAGAGTATGATTATTTAGTACTAATATATCTCCACCTTCAATATGATATTGATTATATCTGTCATAGTATTTTGTAGTATCTTTATATTCTGGATGATATTTAAAGATATATTCAGCATATATAGTTTCTCTATTACGTGTTACTGAATACATTTTATTTAAACTAACACCATTACCTATACTTGCAAAAGGATCTCTTGTAAATACCAAGTTAGGCATAGGATCAGCTAAGAATTTAGAATCTTCAGTAATTAAATCTACTAATGAGTGTTCTACATCTCTTTCCATAGCTGTTAATTCATTAATATTAATTCCTTCCATTGTCTTTAATACTAATTCTTTATTGTCATTAAATTCCATTAAGAAATTAATAACTGAATCCTTATATTTTGGAGTTTTTATACCTGCTTCAAATACAAATTGTCTAATAAATTTTTCTTTTAGTTCAGGATTTAAATCTAGTACTTCAGCCATTAGGTCTTCTAAATATACTACTTCTACTCCATTCATCATTAATATTCTAGCAAATTCTGCATGTTCTTTTATTGCAACTGGTAAATATGGAATATCATCATATAAAAGCCTTTGTAAAGTATCTGGTGTTAAATTTAGTAATTCTTTTCCAGGTCTATGCAATAAGACTCTTTTTAATTTTCCAATTTCGCTTGTTACTTTTATTCCCATTTTTTCCTCCTTAGTTTTGATTTGCGATTTTTTTACGAGATATCGTAAAACTCGTTTATTACTATGGACTTTTCCATGTGAATAAACTATTTTATTTTTGATAAGAATTCTTTTAGTCGTTCAGTTTTAGGATGATTAAATATTTCGCTTGGTGTTCCTGATTCTAAAATTGAACCTTTATCTATAAATAATACTTTGGTTGCTATATCTTTAGCAAATTCTAGTTCGTGAGTTACAACAACCATAGTCATTCCCTCTTCTGCTACGCGTTTCATTAAATTTAACACATCTTCTATCATTTCAGGATCTAAAGCTGATGTTGGCTCATCAAATAGTAGTACTTCAGGATTCATCATTAGTGATCTAGCTATTGCAACACGTTGTTTTTGACCTCCTGATAGACTACTTGGATAGGTATCTTTTTTATCTTCTAGTGATATTTCTTTTAATAATTCTTTTGCTTTTTTTAAAGCTTCTTTTTCCGTTAGAATACCTTCTTTTATAGGTGCTAATGTTAAATTTTCTAATACTGTTAAATTTGCAAATAAATTAAAGTTTTGAAAAACCATGCCTATTTTTTTTCTAATTTCTAATTTATTGTTGTTTGTTAATTCTGTACCATTATAGATAATTGAACCTTTACTTGGTTCTTCTAATAAGTTTAGGCAGCGAAGAAAAGTACTTTTTCCTGATCCTGATGGTCCAATGATGACGACTCTTTCTCCTTTTTCGATTGTTAAATTTATGTTATTTAAAACTTTTAATTTTCCAAAACTTTTTTCAATATTTTTAGCCTCTAGCATTACTTAACACCTTCTTTTCAAATACTGTCAATAGTTTTGATAATCCTATTGTTAAAATTAAATATATTATTGCAATAATAATTAAAGGGAAGAAATAATTATATGTTCCTGATGCTATTATATCAGCGGCTTTTACTAATTCTATTATTCCTATGTAACCAGCTACTGATGTTTCTTTTAATAAAGTTATAAATTCATTACTTAATGCTGGTATTACATTTTTTATTGCTTGTGGTAATATTATTGATTTCATTGTTTCTTTGTATGTTAGACCAAGAGAGTCTGCGGCTTCTTTTTGACCTTTATCTATTGAATTGATTCCAGCTCTAATTATTTCTGAAACATAAGCTCCAGAGTTTATACCAAAGGCTATTATTCCTACAAAAATGGTATTAATATCGACTGATTTAAAGATAATATAATAAATTATCATTAATTGTAAAACGGCTGGTGTTCCACGAATTATTGTTATGTACAATTCACAAATAAAATTTAGAATTTTTGCTTTTTTTGTTTCTTCATGATAATTTCTAACTAAGGCTATTAAAACACCTATTATTGTTCCTAAAACAACGGCAAAAAGGGCAATGAGCAAAGTCCTCCCTAATCCTTCTAATATATAACGATATCGATCTTGTTCAATTAATGACTGATAAAATTGTTCAGCTATGCTATTAATTATTTTTCCCATATTACCTCTTTTATTTACTATATTCTATTATATATTCTTCAATTTTTCCTTCATCAATTAGTCTTTGTAGTACAGTATTCATTGTATTTAATAATTCTTTATTTCCTTTTTTTACAGCCATACCATAGCTATCTTTAAAGAGTATACCATCTAATATTTTTAATTCACTATTTTCATTTACTAATTGTTGTGCAGGAATTTGATCCATTACAATACAATCTGCTTTATTATTTTTTACAGCTTCTGCTGCTACTAAAAACTTTTTTTGTCTATTGATATCCGCATTTTTAAAGTTTTCTGTTACATATGAGTCACTTACTGTTCCTAATTGAACAGCAATTCTTTTTCCATCTAATTTTGTTATATCAGTAAGAGTACTATCTTTTCTAACAACTACTACTTGATTTGATGTTACATATTCAATTGTAAAGTCAACTTGTTTTTTTCTTTCTTCTGTTACACTCATCCCTGCTGCTGCAAAGTCTGCTTTTCCAGATTTAAGCTCATTTACGATAGAATCAAATGCAATGTCTTTTACTACTAGTTCTTTGCCTAGTTCTTTAGCTATTTCTTCAGCAATTGCTATATCTACACCAACTATTTTTCCATCTTCATAGTATTCATATGGTGCAAATCCAGCCTCGGTTACCATAACTATTTCATTTTCATTTCTACCACAACCTGTTAATAACATAATTGTGACTAAAAGCACTACTATTTTGACATATTTTTTCAACTTCATATGTACTCACCTACTATACTATTATTATTTTGAGTATATCATAATGTTCTTGATAAGTAAAGTTTATTGACAGTTTAAATAATGTATAAATCACTAAAATTTGTTGTCTTTTTTTGGTGTGATACGGTGGTATGCCAGAGATGACATTTGAATGGGCTCTTAAGCAAAATGATATTGATCCAAAGACCGATTTAAATATTGATACATCCATAGCTTTTGCAGCTATGTCTGGTGCTTTCATATCTGGGCAAGGAGATTTTGTTACACTTTTTGAACCTAATGCTCTAGAAATAGAACAACAAGGATTAGGATATGTAGTTGCTAGTATTGGTGAACTTGGTGGTGTTGTTCCTTATACTTCTTACTCGGCTAGAAAAAGTTACATTAATGATAATAAAGAATTAATTAGTAATTTTACAAAAGCAATTCAGAAAGGTCTTGATTTTGTTCATAATAATACTGATAAGGAAGTTGCTAAAGCTATTTTAAATCAGTTTCCTGATACTTCTCTTTCTGATTTAGAAAAAGTTATAGCTAGATATAGAAAGATAGATGCTTGGCCTAAAACAACAAATTTTAGTGAGGAATCTTTTGATCATTTACAAAAAATAATGATTGATAATGGTGTAATAAATAAAAAGGTTCCTTATAGTAAGTTGATATATCATGAAAAATAAATTATTATCTATTAATCATTTAAAAAAGAATTATCATGATTTAAAAACTGAAATTGCAGCTGTTGAGGATGTTAGTTTTGATATTAATAAGGGTGAATTTATATCTATCGTCGGTCCATCAGGCTGTGGTAAGTCAACTATTCTTTCTATTTTAGCAGGATTAGAAAAGAAGTCAGCTGGTAATATTCATTTTGAAAAAGATATTACTATTGCTTATATGTTACAAAGTGATTCTTTATTTTCTTGGCGTACTATATTAGATAATTGTCTACTTGGCTTAGAAATTTCTGGAAAATTAAATGATGATAATAAAAAAAGAGTTATATCTTTATTAGAGACATATGGTCTTGGTGAATTTATTAATAAATATCCTAATAGTCTTTCTGGTGGTATGAGACAGAGAGTTCTACGAATGCTGTATAGACACAAATTAAGTACTTAAAAGTTGCTTATAGCCCTTATAAATAAATGAAAAGAGGTATATTATGTTATTTGTTAAAATTCAGAAAAATTTGATAATTTAAGTGATATTGATAAAATTAGATTAGCAATTTATCTATTAGAAAATAAAAGTTTTAGTATTAATTTTAATGTAAGAGATATGATAATTTTGTTGAAACAAATTTTAAGTGTATTAGATCCTAATTATTGCAAAACAATAACTAATTTTAGTAAATATAAACA
>CAZIFN010000056.1:0-5102 GCA_964538205.1 uncultured Mycoplasma sp. | reverse complement strand
AACATTATTCTTATTTTAATTTTATTAGATTTAACAAATTCAAAGAAATAATCAAGCAACTCTAAATACTTATCTAAATATTGTTCAGTGACTTTTGTCCATTTAACTTCTTGGAATAACCCTAATTCTTCCTTTTTAGTATTAAGTTTATTACTAATATTCTCAAGTTCAGTATAATTAACCAAAGCCCCACCATAAAAATTACTAAAATATTTCCCTTTTCTATGTGATTCATCTGCATAAATTAAATATTGTTTTTTCATTGTATCACCATTAAAAGATATTTTATCATACCTGTCTTTATTCTCCAATAATTTAGAACAAGTTTCCTAATGTTTTTCTAGCAAAGACTTGTAGAAAGTATAATTTATGGCGTAAGAAATAGCGTAAGAAAAAGAGCAAAAGATATTGTAATAATTTTTAAATTTGATGTAATTTATTTAGTTGATTTAATCAATCTTGGGAGTATAAATTTTCGAATATAGGAAAAGTTATGGCTTCATTGGGAAATAATCCGAACTTTTATAGTTTAGGACTTAAATATAGAAGTATCAATTTCTAAAAGAAGTTGGTACTTTTTTAGTGTTTAAGTTTTGAAAGGATGGATTTTATGATTAGTATTACTACAAAAGAGTTAGAAATTGAGAATGAATTATAAACTTAAGTGACAAATATGTTTTGATATTTATTAGATATTATTTTATAATTTGTAATAGGGAAGAGAGGAAAGTTATATGATTACTGAAAAGGCTGGGTGTTTTTTAATAAGAAAAGAAACAAAAGATATTGCTCTTATTTATAGAAGAAAACAAGATGATTATTCATTTCCAAAAGGACATGTGGAGATTGGTGAATCATTAAAAGATGCTGCTATAAGGGAAACTGCAGAAGAGACAAAACGGGTTGCTGAAATAATAGATAAGTATGAACCTTTTGTAGAAAAATATACTACGCCAAATGGAGAGAATTGTGTTTGCTATATGTTTTTTGCAATAGATAAGGGACCAAGTGATAATCAAAGTGAAGATACACATGATATTATTTGGACGTCAGTTGATAAAGTTTTAGAAGTTTTGAGTTATGATAGTTTAAAAAACACTTGGAAAGCTTCAAAAAATATAATAATTGAAATATTAGAGGATAATTGTATATAATTTAAAAATTATGCTATTTGAATAATTATAATGATATGGTAATATTAGGATAGTAGAGGTGAATATATGGGATTGTTTGATACGTTGAATAGAAGAAAAAAAGAAGAGGAACAATTTAAATCTAGTGATGATTTAAAAAGACAACAAGAAGAAAAAAAAATTCTTGAAGAGCAACGAAGAATGAGAATTTTTACTAACAACCGTGAAGCTTCAGAAATGATTATGAAAAAAGAAGAAGAACGTGCTTTTACTGAACTATATAATAAAAGAGTAAAGGCTGATAAAGAAAAATATGGTGAAATTTCTAAAGAGACAGATGCTTTTTTTGATAAATGGTATCGTGACTATAGATTTAGAAGAGAAGAAACTGCAAAATGGAAGAAAGAAAAAACTATATATGAGTCTACTATTTGCAAAGAAATCATATTTGATAGAATAAAAAATACTCATGGTCTTTTTCTTTTTGAACAAGAAGAGAAAAGATCTTTAAATGAATATATGAGTAAGTATCAATCTAATTTGGAATTTAGAAAAAAGGAAATTGAGGCTTGGGAACAAAAAAAATCTCAGTTTTCACAAGAAGAAAGAGAAGAAACTGAAATTATGGCAAAAGTATATTTTACAGCAGAGGTGATTAATGAAGGAAAAAAGTATCAATATGAGTTGGCTACTGTTCCTGAGCAAAGAAAAAGACTGGTTGAAAGTTGGAAAAAAGATCATAGTCATTCTAGTAATATTTCAAATACAGAGGTAAATTCTATAGAAAGCAGAAAAAAAGAGTTAATTGATATGTTTAAAACTACTACTAATGATAGGAATGTTTCTAGAGAATCTGTTATTTCTGGTAATTCAGAATTAGACGATATGTTTGAAAGTTCTGTGACTGTTTCTAATAATGATAAAGGCTTTAAAGTATAACAATAAAAAATAATATATGATATACTTATAGATATAATAGAGGTGATTAAAATGGATTTATTTGATAAGATGCAAGCAGAAATTAGAATTGATCAAAAAAAGAAGTCTAATCTTGTCTTTAGTCAAAGACAAAAAGATAGATGTGGTGAATTTTGGACAAGTAAAGAATTTAGAAGAATGGAACATATTTCATATTATCAAGAAATTTATAATGAGATTCTTTTTGACAAATTTATGAAAATTGGTTTTGAAGGATCAGAAGAAGAAAAGAAAGAAAACTTAGAATATGAGAAAATGTATAAAGGTGATGGTTTATTTAGGGAAAGAGAAATTGCTGTTTTAGAGCAAAAAAAGTCTAAAATGCCAGAAGAAGTTAGAAAAGATTTTGAAATGGCAGCAGCAATTTTTGGAAAAGAATATTCTAAGTTAGCTAGTGATAAAGATGCTAGGTATTATTGTGAATGCTTGTTTAATGATCCGGTGTTTAGAAAAGAAGAAGTAGAAAAATATAAAAAATTTCAAAATGAAAATATTGCTTATCAAGAAATTCTTTTTGATAGGCTTAGAAAATATGCTGGTGAGTTTCCTGATTCTGTTAAGAAAAAACAACAAGAATATGAAGAAAGATTTTTTAATAATACTGAATTTAGAGAAAAAGAAGTTGCAGTTTGGGAACATAAAAAATCTAAAATGTCAGATAAGGAAAGAGAAGAAGCAGAAATTTTACCAAGGCTTGATACTTCTGAGTGTTATAAATTAAGACGTGCTATTATAGGAAATGGAATGGCTTTAGCTTATCGTATAAATTTATGTATTGATGATGATTTTAGAAATAAAGAAATGGAAGCATATGAAAAAAATAGTATTTATTATATTCCTAAGAGGAAAGAAAAATCTTCTACTAATGAAGAAGAAAAGTCAAAGTCAGGATTTCTGAAGAGGGAAAAAGCAGATTCATTTTTAGAAAAGGAAATGAAAGAAGAAGCTGATTCTTTAGAAGAGATAATAGAAGTTCCTGAGGAGTTATTTGAATTTCATAAAAAAATTGAGTCGATTGCGAAAATGTCTGAACAACTTTATGAAGATTCTATTGAGGATATGATAGATAGTGAAATTGAAATGAATAACTTAGCTCCTTTATCTGATATGGAAAGAAAAGCAAAAAGATTTGCTATTGAAGATGAGCTTCGTATGCGTGAGGATTTAGCTTTTATTGCTAAAGAGATGAAAAAAGAATCTAATAATGGTACTATAGTAGACTTAGAAAGTAAAGATAAAACTAATAATGCTATTAATTCAGATAATAGTGAATTACAAGATATGTTAGGTGATTCTAATAAGAATTCTTTGGATAAAGACAATAGTTCTAAATCACTATAGTTGGAAATATATATTTAATTTAAATTTTATTTAGGTGAGACTATGAATAAGAAGTATAAATTTGTAATTCTTTTTACATGTTTATTTTTAGCATTGATTATTATTTTGTTTGTTATTTATTTTAAATTTTTTTATCAAGTTGAATTTTATAGGTATAGTGATGATGATTTTAAATTTAATTATGATGTTAATTTTAAGGTTGGGAAAAATAATGGTATTTATACTCTCAATGATAAAAAATTAGTAACTATTACTATTGAAGTTCTTAATAATACTAATATGTCTGATATTGATAAAAGCTTGGCTATTATTCTTTCTGATGAGAGAGTAAATACTGGCTATAATAAAGTATCTTTTTCTTGTTTGGATCATATTTGTCAGAGTGTTTATCAAAATGATGAAGAAGAAATTACTATTGCTGTTGAATTTATAGATGAGGATATTTATGTTTATAAATTGATAAATAAAATTGAGGATAGTGATTTTTATATTTCTAAGTTTGATTTAGTAGTTAATTCATTTATGAGAGTAGAATAGTAATTTTTTGTTAAGTTTGTTTTACTTTTTAATTTTTGTATGTTATACTTTGTTTATAGTAAGGAGATATGTTTATGAATTGTCCAAAATGTAATAATGTTATAGAACAAGGTAGTTCTTTTTGTACTGCCTGTGGTTATAGTTTAAATGCTATGTCAAATCAAGGTCAGGAGGTTAATGTTTCTAATTTAGAACAACCAGTTATGGTTAATCAAAATCAAGCTGTTAGTAATGTTCCTACTGCTCAGCCAATGATGATTAATGAAGTGCCAGTTGAGCAAAATGTTCAGACTAATATGTCAGCACCTTCTGTTAATAATGTTGCGGTGAACAATACTGTACCTAATCCTGCAGCTTCTACTTTTCCAAATATGCAACCTGGTTTTCCAAATAATAATATGATGGTTAATGGTAATGGTGCAGCTGCTATGAAAGCTAATAATAATGCTACTATTATTATTGTGGTTGTAGTTATTGCTTTAGTTGCTGTAGTTGCTTGTTATTTCTTATTTGGTAGAAATTCATCAGTTAAATCT
Source organism: uncultured Mycoplasma sp. (assembly GCA_964538205.1). GTDB lineage: Bacteria > Bacillota_I > Bacilli_A > RF39 > UBA660 > CAG-877. The sequence continues at coordinate 577 of CAZIFN010000056.1, read as the reverse complement.
ACTAACACTGGTTCAACTGGTAGTGATTCATCTGTTGCTGTTTCTAATAATTACGTTACTGTAGAAGGTTTTAAAGGTAATGTTCCAAATGGTTGGGGATTTGTATCTGCGTTAGAAGTTGGTGCTGATGCTGAAGCTGTATTTTATAATGAGGAATGGACATCTTATTCTTCTTTGATGAATGCTCAATTGTTATTTAATGATGTTAAAGTTAACATTACTGGTATTAAAGCACAATTTGAGGCAATGGGTCTTCAAGATTTAGATTATAAAATGGATAAGAAGAATGGAGTAGAATATGTATTGTTTGAAGGCTTGTATTCTGGTGAAAATTATCATATTTTAATTAGACCTAATGGTGCTGGTGTTGTTATGGCAGAGGGTATTTATTCATCTGCTGATGATTTAAACGTTATTGTTGATTTTGTGACTTCTTTAGAGCAAAGTACAAGTGTTAAAGCAACTGAAAGTTCTACAATTACTAATTTATTTACACCTTCATTAGTACAATAAAAACTTTTATAGCTCAAATTCAAAAGTAAATGCAACTTTTAAAAGTTAAATGCAATCTTTAGTA
>CAZIFN010000055.1:0-5170 GCA_964538205.1 uncultured Mycoplasma sp. | reverse complement strand
GCATTTCTAGAATAGATAACATTTCTGCAAAGTAGTATTCAACACGAGCAATATTCATCTCATCAAGTACAGTTACATAAACATCATCATTATAACCAGCTTCATACATCTTCTTTAAAACTTCTGTCTCATTAAACTTCTTAGTAAATTCATTAAAATATCCAAATAACTCAGTTCTATCTCTCCAAGAAGGTTGAACAGAAGCAATAATAGCATCTTTTCTAATAAATTTTCCCCAAGCATAAGCAAGCGAAGTCTTACCAGTACCAGAAATACCTTGTAATATAACTAACTTAGTAGCACTAAGAGCCGAAATAAATAACCTAATCATATTAGTAGTATAATAAAGTTTTAACTTAGAAGCAGCAAAATTTCTAAATAATTCAACAAGTTCTTCCAAAGTAAAATTATTATTATAAACTTGAACCTTATAATCCTTATAAGCTATATCAATAGCATGTAATTTAGAAAATCTAACATTACTATCATCAATCTTAGTAGGATCTTCATCCTTAACTTCTTCCTCTTCCAAAACCTCAACCTCATCACTAGGCTTAAGTCCCAGTTGAGAAACTTTCATAGCAAGAATCTTCTCTTTTTCTTGTACAAGTTGAGCAACTTCCCTATTCAAAGAACCAATCTCTTCCAACATAGACTCCTGTTCAACTAAAGTTTTTCTAAACTTAAGATATTTCTTTATAAGGAAATAAAAAAGTAAAATAATAAGACCTAACATAATTACTAAAACTATAATCGCAATTATTACTAAAACCCATTCCCCAACCTTAAAATCATTCTTATATACTTGAATAATATAAGCATACTCTTTAACATTAAAAAGTTGTAAAATACCATTAAAAATTCCCTTTAAAATCATCAAAATGCCACCAAAAAAGACCGACATAAACTCAAATAAAAATCTAAAAAAGGTCTGCATACTTATACCTCCCTATTAAATAAAATATCTTCTAAATTAACTCTAGAATACTTTAAAAAATCATTATAATCCCTATCCTTAAAAGCCAATACAATAACAAAATCAAATAAATTACTATTATCCAAATTACTAAGTTTTAAAGTAACATCATTAATATGAGAAAAATCCAAACAACAAGCAATACTAAAACCATACTTCTTAATTAAAGCTTGATTACTATAATAATTATCACTATGTATACAAAGAGTAATATATCTCTTAATTAATGGATTATTATAAAGATCAAGAATATTACTTAACACTTTCTTATCAGAAAAAACTTCCTCTGGAATAGTAATAAAATATCTTTCATATAATAAAGAATTCATATATAAATCACATAATAACTGTTTAATAAACTTCATACTAAGTAATAAAAACTTATCATTTTGTATCTTCTTATCCTTATAACATCTTTCTACTAAAGATTTTTTATAATTATCAAGTAACATCTTAACATCATTATTAATAATTACTTCCACATAATTATCATGATCTTTAAAAAGTAAATAATCAAGAGAAAAATAAGTATCTTTTCTTTCAAAAAAATTACTCAAAGTCTTATTAGTTTCTACAATAAGACTAATAAGCTTAGAAACATCAGAACCAAGTTTTTCTTTAACATAAATATCATCATCTAATAATTCATCAAGTAAAGAAGAAACATCACTCTTAGAAGAAGAATTAATTGTATCTAGCTTTATTAAAAAAGGAATAATCTTAACCAACTCATTAATACAACTTTTTTTATCATTAAAAACTTCATTACTATCAATAAGCTCATAATTAGAAAGATCATCTAACAATTCTAATCTTTTTCCCTCTAATTCTTCACTCATCACTTTATCATTATAAATATTAGTATCAACAGTATCAAAAATATAATAATAAAAACTATTAATATATGTTTTTATATAAACATCCAAACAGAAAGAAAGAAATTCATCAGAAGAATGCATAATTAATAAACCATATTTCAAAATACGATTTATTTTATAATTCATAAAAGTATTCACTAAATCATTCACAACTAAGATACTTCCCTTCTATTCTAATAAAATTATATCATGTATATTTTTAAATTTAAATACTAAAAATTATTCTGCTAATACTGCACTAACAGTAATAATAGATGAACTATTAACAATAGGATAAGTATAATTATCATTAATATCATCTTTATAAAAAATAATTTTTTCACTAGCCGTAGCATCAAGTAAAAAAGAATAACTCTCTACATAATTAAACCCATCACTTAAATTCTCTTCACTCATACTATTTGAAATCATATGCAAATAAGATTTTGCTGTCATATCTAATTTTATATCATTAGAAGGAAAAGTAATAGTTACTTTAGCCGAAAAACACTTACTCTTATTTTCAGCACTTAAACCAACATAATCCTCCAAAGAAATCTTATCACCAACACTATAATCAAGAAAAGCTTCTTCTACCTCATAATAAGCAATAGAGTTCGCAACATTTAAAACCAAATATTTAGACCCAACACTATCATCAATATTATAAGAAAAATTACTTTTTTCAACACCAATACGATATGTAGCAAACAAAGACTTTGTATAAGGAGAATTAGAAGTAGCCATAATTTCTATTTCCACAGATTCACCCTCTGAAAAAGAAGTATTAGGTACTACAGTAAGTTGAAAACTATCAGTCTTTTTATCCTCATAAATAATACCAGACTCCTTACTAAGCTCACATCTAACAGTATCAGGGCATTTACAAGCAATATCATAACTAATATCATGAGTAGTATACTTATCTTCATTCTTTTTATTATTAACATCAACCAGTAATGTATAACTATTAACACCATCCCAATTATTAATATTATAACTTTTACCATTAATAGACATAACACTACTATTAAAATAAAAACCCTTAGTCTCTAAAATATAATTATCAATTAAATTATAAACATATTTAGCATAAGTAAATCCAAATAATACTAAAAAAACTAAAATAATTAATAGAATAATACTAGCTTTTTTATGTTTCCTAATAAATTCCATTAAAACACCTCTAATCTATCTTTTGAGAAGATTCAACTCTTACTTCTATATTTTCTATTTTATCAGCATAAGTAGTACTACTACTATAACTCTTTGGAAAATTAACAACTAAAGTATAAATATCTGTAACCTTATCAGTATAATTCATAGTATAAGTATTATTAGTATCATAAATATTATACCAAGATCCATCCTCATCTTGTACTACTCTAGCACCAGATAACAAATTAGTTGCCTTTCCATCATCATAATTTTCATTACGATATAATTGAATAGATATAGGTAAATTAGTAGTAGTTATAATTTTAACACTATATAAAAGATTAATCTCTCCTCTTTTAGAACTATTAAAATTAGAAACACTAAATTTATAAGTATAAGGAGTAGTAGAAGGAACTATCTGATCAGAATCAATATTAAAAGACATTTTATCAGTATCAATCAAATATAGAGCCTTATCAATATTAGTAACTAATCTAGAAGAAGAAATATAAGAAGCATAAGCACTTTTAAGTAAAAAATAAGCCAAAAACAAAGCAAGTAACAATACAAGTGAAAAAAGAAGAAATCTCTTTTTTTCTTCATAAAATTTAATATTACTAAATTTATTTTTTAGCTTATTAAACATATATACACCTACCCAGTAGTATAAGGAACTATTTTCTCACCCTTATATTGTTCCACCGAAAAATTAATCTCTAAAAATTTACTACTAGTATTAACATCAGAACCAGTCGGATCTATATCCTCATCCGTCAAAGGCCAAGAAACATCAAGTATCAAATTAACAGTAGTATTCTTTTTTATCTCTTCTAAAGTAACAATACCAGTATAAGTATCTCTACCAGTTCTAACTAAAGAATCAGTAGAATTTCTAATACCAGTAACTGTTAAAAACTTATCATCATCAACACTTTTATCAACAATTTCCAAAGTATACTTAATAGAAACATCAGTACCAGTAGGATCTATTAAAACAGAAAGAACACCAGTAGAACCAGGAACAGCCTTACCTTCTAAAGCACTAGTACTATCCCATTCTATATTAGATAAACCAATAGTTAAAACATCTTCAGTAGTAATTAAAAAACCATCAACCTTTACTTTCCATCTAGCAATACTAGGAGTTATTTTACCATTAGTTAAAGTCTCATAAGAAGTATAAGTACCCTTAGAATATAAATAAAACAAAGATCCCAGTACAACTATAGTAACAAGTAAAATTTTAACTATTTTTTTATTCCTCTTCATAATTATTCTCCTAGTATAAATTATACCAAAACAAATAAATTAAGTAAACAAGTATTCAAAACGAAAAAAAAGAAGATTTTACTCTTCTAATTTTATAATAATTCTATATCATCATCACTATTTTCTAAAGTAGTCTCTTTAACTTCTTCTTTTTCAACTGGTTTCTCAACTATTTTTTCTCCCTTTTCAGCCGGCTTTTCAACTACTTTTTTCTCGTCTTTTATTTCCTTTTTAGATAATTCCTTTCGATCATCTTCTAAAACCTCTTCATACTTTGCAACAACAACAAGTTGATATACTTGATAAATAAATACTATTAATATTGGCAATAAAACCAAGAATAAAAAGCCGATTCTACTTTCTAAAACATCCAATACTCTACCGGTGTTAGAATATTTTTTAACATATTTACCAAGCACCCTATTACTAGCAATAGAAGAACCATCATCATCTTTCAAAACATATAAAGCTGCATAATCATCTTCAGTCTTAGACTCAATAACACCAGTTCTAACAACATATTTTTCATCAACAGTAACATAATAATATATTAAATCGCCAACATCTAAATCAGTTTGTTGTTCCTTAATAACTAATAAATCACCCGCACTACTATTCGCAATTAATTTAGAATTACTATCACTAACAGTAACAAAAGTCATATCACCAAACTGTGTATAACCATACTTATTACGACATAAAATACATGAAGTAATAAAAATAACATAAATTATAATTAATATTTCAACAAACTCCCATATCCAATTTAGTATTCTTTTTAACATACAACCACCTTCTATAATTCTATCATATTAAATATTCAAATTCAATAACTCACAAAACTTTTTTCTTAACACGTTGATTTTTATTTGGAATTCCTTTTTTTAAAAATAACGGAATTAAGTCTGAT
>CAZIFN010000054.1:0-5180 GCA_964538205.1 uncultured Mycoplasma sp. | reverse complement strand
AGTTAAATGCAACTTTTTATGAAAGAAGGGTTGCATTTAGAAAAAAATTTCAGACTTTCTAATCAATTTGAGAGTGTTAGTTAGTGTAAAGTTGACATTTTTTCAATTTTATGGTATAATTTGCCTTGTCTGCTGGATAGTAGGTATACTTATAATTTTATAGAGGGTGGTTAGTTATGAGTGATAATTTAAATAAAGCGTTAAAATTTAAGGAATTAGCATATTTGTATGTTGATACTGTTTATCCATATATGGTAAGTCATTCTATTAAATATCATGATTCTAAATATGCAGAACAAGTTAGTTCTAAGTTAATAAGGGCGGCTCATAATTCTATTGCTGGAAAGAACTTAGCTATTGGTAATCCTGAAGACGTTTTCAAAGAGACTGTTCGTTTAAAAAGAGTTATGGAAAAGAATTATCCTTCTGTTTTGACTAGTGAAGAGACATTTGATTATGAGATTGATGACTTTTATGTTAAAATATTATCTAGTTATTTAGATTTATTTTTACCAGATAAGGAACCTTATGACATTAAAATTATTACTAAGATTGATCGTATGAGACGATTTGGAGAAAGTCTTTATACTACTGGTACTTCAGGAGAAGCTTTGCTTGAAAGTATAACAGATACAGGTATTGTCGATAGAAGAAAGATTGCTACTAACTTAAGTGATGAAGAGAAAAAAAGTCGTTTAGATAGATGGAAAAGATTAACTTCTTCTTTAGAATTTGCAAAAGGTACTGATGAGGAATATTTGAAATTAGCTGATGAATATTTAAAAACAGTTATTCCATATATGGTCTTTTTCTCAATGGATGTAAGTAAAGAGGAAGTTGATGCTGAAATTGAATTTTTAATTAATTCTGGTAGAGCAGCAGTGTTAGATAAACTATATTCTTCTTCTGCTTCAGGTAAAAGTCTTTTTGATGCTGCTGTTGCATATAAAGTAGGATTAGAAGAAAAAACAGCAAAACGTAATAACTCAACATGGACTGTTGGACCTACAGAATTAGAGAATTTTTATATACAAATGTTAAATAAACTAATATTAACAGTTGATGATGATAGAGAAATTGCTAATAGAAAAGATTATATTAATGAAGTATCATCACTATATTCTATTGGTTATTCAGCAGAAGCTATATTTGAGTCATTTTGTAATCAACCTTTAGATAGTAATAAAAAGACAGCTAATTTATCTGTAACAGAAATGGTAGATAGAGGAAAAACATATGAATTTATAATGAAAAAAGCACAATAGTGTTTTTTTTTTGTATAAATATATATTATTTAGACAATATATAAATAGGTGAGTACTATGAAATATTTATTAGTCTTTGGTAAAAGTTTATTCTTTTATTTATTAATAACAATAGTATATAGAATCATGGGTAAAAGAGAAATAGGAGAATTATCTATTATGGATTTTATAGTATCTATATTTATAGCAGAACTTGCTGCTATATCGATAGAAAATTATAATGATAATATGTTTTTATCAATTATTCCTATATTAGTATTAGTACTATTACAAATAATTACTTCAAAAATATCTTTAAAAAATGAAAAAGTTAGAAGTGTAATTGATGGTAGAGAATCAGTTATTATTAATAGAGGTAAAATTAATTTTAAAGAAATGTTAAAACAAAGATATAATTTAGATGATTTACTTACTCAGTTAAGAGCTAAATCTATAAAGTCTATAGAAGAAGTAGATTATGCTATATTAGAGACTTCTGGTAAGCTATCAATATTTAAAAGTAGTGATGATAAGAATCATACTTATCCATTACCAGTTATTATAGATGGGAAAGTACAAGATGATGTTTTAATACAAATTAATAAAAGTAGATCTTGGTTAGATGAAAGCTTAAAAAAAGAAGGATATGTATTAGAAGATATATTTTATGGTTTTTATAGATCTAAAAGATTATTTTTAATTAAAAATGAAAATATAAAGTGACAAATTATTTATATTATTTTTAATATATTTATCTTGGTGATAATATGAAAAAAATAATTATAATAATTTTTTTATTTTTACTTGTTTGTTTTGGTATTATTAATAATAAAGATAATAATAGAAAGATTAGTATTAATAATGAGAAAAAAGGGATATTTATTAGTTATATTGATTTAAGTAATTATATTAAGGGTAATAATAGTGATATTATTAGTGAAAATATTATTAATATGATTAATAATATTTATAGTTTAAATTTTAATATGATTATTTTACAAGTAGTTAGTTTTAGTGATGCTATATATGAGTCTAATATATATCCTTGGAGTAGTGTTATTAGTAATGTAGAAGGAGAAAGTCCTGGTATTGATGTAGTTGACTTTTTTATTAAAGAAGCTAGGAAGAAGGGTATTTCTATTTATGTTTGGATTAATCCTTATAGAGTTAGAAGTAGTAATGATATTTTAAGTATTACTGATAAAAATCCAGCATATAAGTATATTGGTACAGATACTTTATATATTAATAATGGAATATATTATAATCCAGCTAAAGATGAGGTTAATGATTTAATTGTTTCAGGAGTTAATGAGATAGTTACTAAGTATAAGGTTGATGGAGTCTTATTTGATGATTACTTTTATCCTTCTTTAGATGTTTCTATTAATGATTATGAAGAATATTTAAAGAGTAATAATAATATTACATTTGATCAATATAGATTAATGATTATTAATAGATTGATAGAAAGAGTACATAAAGTTTGTAAGGAAAATAATACTTTATTTGGTATTTCTCCTGATGGAAATATAGAAAATAATTATAATAAAGCTTTTGCTGATGTTATTACTTGGTTAGATAGTGATAAATATATAGACTTTATAATACCACAGGTATATTATGGTTTTTATAATGAAAAAAAACCTTTCTTAAAGACTATAAAAGAATGGAATAATTTAATAAAAAATAAGAATATAGACTTATATATTGCTTTAGCTTTTTATAAAGTTGGTTCTATTGATACTTATGCTAATGCAGGTAAATTAGAATGGCAAGATAATAGTGATATTATTATGAAAGAAATACTTCTAAGTAGAAATTTAGATCAATATAGAGGATTTGTTTTATTTAGATATGGTAATTTATTTGATAAAGATTTATATACAATGACTACGTTAAAGGAAATAGAAAATATGCAAAAGATTGTAAAATAATATTTTCTTATTTCTTTTTTTTTTGTATAATAAATATTGTAAGGTAGGTGATATTTGATTGTTTAAAAGTGAGAAGGGTTTTACTTTAGTAGAATTATTAGCAACTATAGTTATACTTGGTATTATTATGGTAGTTGCTGTTCCTAATGTTACGGGTATTATTTATAAGAATAGATCTAATACTTATGTAGAAGATGCTAAAAAGTTAGTAACTTTAGCAGAATATGAGATTAGATCAAATAATAATAAAATAACTCGTCCTGGGGATAAGCAGTGTATAGCATTTAGTTTAGAGTATTTAGATAATGCTGAATTTGAGGATCCTCCTAATAATGGTGAATATTTAAAGAATGATTCATTTGTAATTGTAAAGAAAGAATCTGGTTCTTTAGTATATTATGTTCAGTTAGTAGAGAAATTTAAAGGTAAGGAAACATATAGAGGAGTACCTTTAGTAGAATCTTCAGAATTAAATAAGTCTGATGCTACTAATCTTATTGGTAATTTTACTAAGAGTAATCTTACTAATTTAAAGAGTGATAAGAATTCTTTGCTTACGTATTTAAAAAATTTTGATTCTAGATTTACATGTAGTAATGGAGTTATTGCTGTTTATGGTGGAGTATAAACTAGAAAGAATTATGTCGTAAAATTTTGTAAAAGTAAATAAAAGCAGTTGAAATTTATTTTTTGATATGCTATTATAAAATTGTATATAAAATAGAAAGAGAGAGTGAATAATTAAATGAAAAAGATTAATGATAAAGGTTTTACGTTGATCGAACTTTTGGCTGTTATCGTAATCATGGGTATCTTAATGATGGTTGCTATTCCAGCTGTTTCAAGAACAATTGAAAATTCAAGAAAGGATACATATGTTGATGTTGCTAAACAATATGTTAGTGCTGTAAAAACAATGTGGGCTGCTGATGGTTTAAGATGTAGAAAGAATAGTGAAGCTGACTCTGAGGCTGTTGTTTCTTCAGCAGTTGAGGCTGGAACTGCATCTGGTATTGATTATTTTATTGGTATTGATACTCAAAATCCAGATAGTTATCCTGTTTTACTAGAACAAGGTGGTACTTCTCCTTGGGGTAATAGAAGAGTTAAAGGTTATGTAATAGTTAATGTAAAAATGTCTGGCGATAGAATTAAAACATCTTATTCTATAGCAATTACTGATGGTGTTCACGCAATACTTAAAACTGATAATCCAGTACGTGGTAGTGTAACAACAGATGGAACTAAGGTAAAGTATGATAGTTTCACTATATCTAGTGCTGCTGATGTTAGGGTTTGTCAAGAAATTTAATTAATTTAAATATATAAGACTTAAGAATAGAGTTTCTTAAGTCTTTTTTTTGTGTTTTATTTTTGATATACTTTTGATGAGGTGGTTATTATGTTGATACTTGGAAGTCATGTTGGTTTTAGGAAGGATAGTCAGTTACTTGGTAGTTTGAATGAAGCTTTGGAGTATGGTGGAAATACGTTTATGTTTTATACTGGTGCTCCTCAGAATACTAGTCGTTATCCTATTGATTTAGATTTGAAGAATGAGGCAATAAATAAGATGAATGAGCTTGGAATTGATTATTCTAAAGTTATTGTACATGCTCCTTATATAGTTAATTTAGCTAATGATGATGAAGTTAAGTTTAATTTTGCTGTTTCTTTTTTGAAAGAGGAATTAAAAAGATGTAGTCAGTTAGGTATAAAGAATTTAGTTTTACATCCTGGTAGTCATGTTGGTATTGGAATAGATAATGGTATTAAAAATATTGCTCTTGGTCTTAATAAAATATTAGGTAGTTATGATGTTACTATTCTTTTAGAAACTATGGCTGGTAAGGGTAGTGAAGTAGGTTCTAAGTTAGAAGAAATTAGAGATATTATTAATTTAGTAGATGATAGGGAACATATTGGTGTTTGTATAGATACTTGTCATTTAAATGATGCTGGTTATGATATTAGTCAAATTGATGAGTTTTTAGATTTA
>CAZIFN010000053.1:0-5257 GCA_964538205.1 uncultured Mycoplasma sp. | reverse complement strand
TTTATCTGTGAAGTAGGAATTTTGCGACAAAGCTTGAAAATTTGTCTTTTGTTCTAATGTGCTATTATAAGATAAGTAAAGAGAGGATTTTATATGTCAAAAAAGAAACTTAAGCAGAATTCATTCTTAAATGGAGCTTTTATAGCGACTTTAGGTATTGTTATAAGTAAAGTTTTGGGAATGGTTTATGTTATTCCTTTTTATGCTATTATAGGTGGACAAGGTGGAGCTTTATATGGATATGCTTATACTATATATAATTTGTTTCAATCTTTGTCTTGTGCTGGTATTCCTAATGCTATAAGTAAAATAATTAGTGAATATCATACTTTAGGATATGAAGAGGCTAAAGAAAAGGCTTTTAAGATTGGTAGAAAATTAGCTCTTATTCTTGGGGTTTCTATATTTGTTATTTTATTTATTTTTGCTCCAAGTATATCTAAAGCTATTTTGGGTGATTTACAAGGTGGTAATACTTTAGAAGATGTTACTATGGTTGTTAGAGTTATTGCTACTGCTATTTTAATTGTGCCTACACTTAGTATATATCGAGGGTATTTTGAAGGACATAAGTTTATAACACAACCTTCACTTAGTCAAATTGTTGAACAAGTGATAAGAGTGTTTATAATTGTACTTGGTAGTTTTCTTACTATTAAAGTGTTTAATTTGTCATTACAAACTGGAGTTGGAGTAGCTGTTTTTGGTGCTACTGCAGGAGCTTTTATAGCATATTTATATTTGCTAAAGAAGTTAGAAAAAAATAAAAAACAATTTTTAGTTTCTGATGTAAAAACTGAAGTTAAAGAAGTTCCTAATATTACGTCAAAAGAAATATTAACTAAAATATTTTGGTATGCTTTACCTTTTATTATGATTGATGTTTTTAAGTCTTGTTATGATTTTATTGATATGACAACTTTAGTTAAAACTTTAGTTAATGAAGTTGGTTTTACTATAGTTCAAGCTGAAAATATGATGAGTGTTATTTCTACCTGGGCTAATAAGATTAATATGATAATTGTTTCTATTTCTACAGGTATGATTATTAGTTTAATTCCTAATTTAACATCTTCTGCAGTTAAAGGTGACAAGAAAGATGTAAATTTAAAAATTAATCAAACTTTAAAAGTACTTTTATTTATTTCTGTTCCTATGACTATTGGACTTTCAATGTTGGCTGTTCCTGTTTGGGATGTATTTTATGGAAGTAAGTCAGAGTTTGGAGCTGTTATTTTAAAGTATTTTGTATTTGTTGGACTAATTATTTCTAGTTATACTGCTTTAGTATCTATTGTGCAAGTACTTAAATATTATAAAGAGGTATTAATTTCTTTATTAGCAGGAGTTTTATTAAAACTAGTTTTAAATGTACCATTAATTAAATTGTTTTATAAACTCGGGTTTGTTCCTGTTTATGGTTCTATAACAGCAACTATTATTGGTTATAGTATTGGTATAATTTTATGTTTAATTTTCTTGAAGAAGAAATGTGATGTTAAGTATAAGGATACGGCTAAAATATTATGGAAAATAATACTTGCTAATTTATTAATGATTGTTGCTATTTCGTTGTTTAAGTTTATTATTCCAATTTATTCTAGTAGTAGACTTTTAAATATACCAATTATTATTATATATACAGTTATTGGAGCTGGTACTTATTTCTTAGTTGCTAAAAAGTTAAATTTATTTGAAGAAGTATTTGGTAAAGAGTTTATTAATAAATTTATGAAAAAAATAAAAGGTAAGAGTTAATCTTCCTTTTTATTTATACTATTTTTTAATTTTTTCTTATTTGTTTTTCTTATTATACTTCTATATATGGGTACTAATTTAGTAAACATAAAGTAATAGAAAGGATTAATTACATAGTCAAATTCTCCTATAAATTCTATATAATCTCCACCAAATTTCTTTTTAAACTCATGAAGTCCTAATCTTTTATTATCTTTTGAAAGATCTCCTATAGTACCAAACTGGTCATATATTTTTAAGTTTTGTTCTTTACAGAATTTTAAATGTTCATAATAAGTATTATAGTTAACATAAGTTTCAGTTAGAATGTTGTGATTTCCTGCATATAAAACCCAGGCTTTATCACCATATTCTATAATCATATGAGCTGATAGGGTAATTACTTTTCCATATTCTTTTTCGTATTCTTGATATTTATTTATTTCTTCTTTGGTCTTTTCTTGTTGTCTAGTTAATTCTTTTAGTTTATTTTTGGCACTTTTAGATAAATTTTCTTTAGGTAATTCATTTATTTTATTTTCAACATCTTTTAATTCGTTTTTTAATACTTTTAAGGTTTTTTCAATATTTACTTTGCCTAGGAAAAGAGTGGCTTTATCACGCTTATTAAATATTTTATATAATGATTGATAATAGTCTAATTTATAAGAAATAAAGTCTTTTCTTGTTTCGGTTAAAGTCATTAAGTGATAGAAAGTAGGTAGGTCTTTTTCGGTTCCTATTTCAACTTCTGTTTGTAGTTTTAATGATTTTTGGATTCGTTGCTTTGTGGTTTTAGAAAATTTATTTTCAATTGTTTCTAAATCTTGATTTAAATCAATTCTGAATGTATATCTTGGTTGCATTGTTTCAAAATTTTTTGTAAATCCTAAGTGTTTATAACCTAGTTCTTGTAATTTATTAAATATTTTTTTATCTTTAGCTTCTTCTTTAGTTACTTCTCCTAGATAGTTTTCTTTTTGCCAAACTATATCTGGATCTATTTTTATATAAATGGCTTTTTTTTCTTTAGCAAATTTTACAAGTTCTTCTGTAAATTTTTCTAATATTTCAAAATTATTAAAATCAAGCACATATCCTCTAGGTGAATATAGATAACATAATCCTAAAGGTAGGCTTTTTTTGAGTAGAAGAGTTGCTGCTAAAATGGTGTTTTTTTCTACTAGACCTAAACAGTATGGAGTAAGTCCTTTTTTTTCTTTACATAGTTCTGCCCATGAATAGGATTGTAAAAAATGACTTTTATATTTATTCTTTTTTACAAATGAATCATATTTATCTTTATCTAATTCTACTAATTTCAAAAATATCACATCCTTGACTACTAAAAGTATAATTTATTAAATCTTACTTGTCAATTTTAGTATGCCAAAATAGAGTTGTTTACAAACAAAATTTTATATTTAATTTTTATTTTAAATCAATTATAGTTCCTAGTATTGATTCCTGTTCTTCGCCATCGCTGTACTTTATGTATGCTTTATTATCAATTATGTCTATGTCAATAATTCTAAAAATATAAGGAATATCAAGTTTTTCTAATTTGTTATTAGTGTATTTATAAAGTGATGTTGATGATTCATAGGTTAATTCTATTATTATTCCATCTTCATATTCATAGCCAGTTAACCCTTCATAATAGTTTACATCTAGATTGAAGGCTTTTATGTGTTCTTTACCAGTATATAAATAGAATGTTTTTAAATTTTGTTCTTCTGAGCCAAAATATGAAGTGTTTTTATAATATAATAATTTATTATCATAAATTCCAATTACGTCATAATAATAATTCTTATCAACTGTTTTTAATTTTTTACCAGTATAATATAGTAATTTACTACCTTTTCTATTATAGTCATTTGAAACTGCTGTTATAAACATACCATTTTTTACTATTTTTGAAATACCAGATGAAGAGTAACCTTTAATTGTAAATTCTTTTTTAAGTCCATTATCAGTAACTTTATAATATGTATAATTGTTTTTATCTTTTGACATGTCTTTATGTTTATCAGTAATTATATATAAATTATTATTAATCATGGTCATTCTAGAAAAATCATGTTTTTCTTTAGTAACTTTATTAACTTTTAATGTATCTAAATTATATTCATAAACATTTTTTGTGGGTATTCCATATACTTTGTTTTTATAAAGAATTGCATTATTTAAATAATAGCCATCTTTAAATATTTTTGTTTTTTTAGTTCCATTTATTGAGTATATATTTCTACCATGGTAAGAAATAATATTATCATTATATTTTCCTAGTATAATATATGGGTTTTTAACTAATCTTTTTGTTTCTTTAGTGTCAAAGTTATAATTATATAATATAGAATCACTAGTATAATAAATATCATTGTTTTCTCTCCATAAGGATGAAACATTATTTGCTATTTCAATTATATTATTATCTTTGTCATAGAGAAGTTTAGTTCCATTGTAATATAATATACCGGCATTTACTTGTTCTGCGACATTTATTTTATGGAAGGTATTTGTATTTTTTTCTAATTTTTCAAATTTTATTTCTTTAGAACATCCTGTTATTAAAAATAAAGTTAATAATATAATTAAAATTTTTTTCATGGTTATAATCTCCTAATATAAATATTATTTTTTATTATAACATTTTAAATAAAAAAGTGAAACTTGATTAAGCTTCACTTGTATTTAATAATGGGGCGTCGTAAGGGAATCGAACCCTTACATACTAGTGCCACAAACTAGCGTGTTAACCATTTCACCAACGGCGCCATGTCACATTTGACTTCTTTATTTTATTATATTTTAAATAAAAATGCAATAGTTTTTGATAAAATAGGTATTTATCTATACACTGATACCTATTTTTTCATAGATTAAAAAGAAGGGAGATATTATGTATAATAGTTATTTTAATGATACTTGGTATCAAAATATGATTGGAAATTCTATGCGTAATAGTTCTATGAATAGTAATTCATTGTTTACGCCTGATGAAGGATATATTAATGGTAATTTGTTTTCAAATTTGTATAGTCAATATAAAAATTATAGACCTGTTCAATTGTCTGCTAAAAACGAAAGAGAAAAGATGCTTTTAGATATTCAAAAATTAGCTTTTGCGGCACATGATATTAATTTATATTTAGATTTAAATCCTAATGATGAGTCTATGTTAACTTTATTTAATGATTATAGGAGTCAGGTTGATCAATTAATGAGACAATATGAGGCTAAATATGGAGCTTTATCTATTAGCAGTAATAGTTTAGATAAAAGTCCGTTTGGTTGGATTGATAGTCCTTGGCCATGGGAGGAGGATATTAATGTTTAGTTATAATAAAAAGTTACAATACCCTGTTAATATAAAAAATAAGGATTTACGTATGGCTAAATATCTAACGACGCAATATGGTGGCTCAAATGGGGAGCTAGGAGCGGCACTTCGTTATTTAAATCAAAGATATACTATGCCTGATGATAAAGGAAAAGCATTACTTACTGATATAGG
>CAZIFN010000052.1:0-5804 GCA_964538205.1 uncultured Mycoplasma sp. | reverse complement strand
TTTTATTAAAATAAAAAGACTATTAACAAATTTTACTTTGTCAACAGTCTGAAGCCTATAGAGAAAACTATAGGCTTTTAAATACTAATTTAAGACTATATTAATAACATTAATATCTTCATCAAGTAAAGTACAAAGTAAAGAAGTATCATAATTATCAAACTTTTTAATTAAACTGTCACTATTAACAAAAAAAATTTCAATTTTATATAATAATAATTTATCAATACAATTAACTCCAATAGATTTAAAATACTTTAAAATTCTAATAATATTATCTTTATTACAAATAAAATTATATATTATTTTAGAATCATAATTATCCCTCATTTTATCAATAGTTTTTTCATACGTTAAAAACTCTTTTAAAAATTGCATACCTAGTCCTCACTTCTTTTAATTATATTAACCAGTTTATCATAATCCTCTTTACTAATAATAGTATTATATAAAACAGAAAAAAGGAAACTATCAAAATTACTATCTACACCATTTCTAAGTAAAATACTAAATACTCGTAAAACCTTAATCTTAGAAATTCTAATACCCTTAAAATTATAAATTAAAGGTTCAACAGTATCAGAAAATATATTAATTAATTGAATATATTCATTGTCAAAAATGAAAACATCAATAACATTATCCTTATTACTATCAAGAATCTTTAAATATTGTTCTTCTCTAATAAAAGAAGGCCTAAAAGTATTAGTTATTTCCATCTTATTATCATCATTTATATCTAAATAAATATCTTGTGAAAAATTTCTTAAACATAAATAATTTTTATTATTACTAATTACCGTTATAAAAGCTGCATTAATACCTTGTTTAATAATAGAATAATATATTTTATAAAATAAAACATCATCTTTATCCTT
Organism: uncultured Mycoplasma sp.; assembly: GCA_964538205.1. Taxonomy (GTDB): domain Bacteria; phylum Bacillota_I; class Bacilli_A; order RF39; family UBA660; genus CAG-877. Next base: position 4,926 of record CAZIFN010000052.1, on the reverse strand, counting down.
AACAGTTCTAATACAACTTAAATTACTTCTTAAATAAGAAATACCATAAGGATGAATCTCTATAAATTGATCAACAATTTCTAAAAAATTATTAGAAATTAAAGCAGGTAAAGTCTTATCAAATAGAGCTTTTTTATTATTTCTAAAAGTAAATCCATAATCTAAAAAAGATTCCAAATTATTAGAAAGGACTTCACTTGGACAAACTAGTATCAAAGGACATCTTAAAAATACCTCTTTAATTGATATACCATATTTTTCAAGATTATATATATTTTTCTTAAAGTCTATAAAAGAACCAGCTATACACTCTCCATCAAAAATACAACTATCATCTTTTTTATTCTTAATTAAAACACCAGGTATCATCAATAAATCTTTTACACTTACTTTTCTACTAATAGCAAGTTTCATACTTTCCATTAAAGTATTCCCATCACTAGCTAAAACTAAAGACATTAAAACATAACTAGATATTTCCTCACCAGTTTTAGGAAAAGAAAGCTTACACATCGTATCTAAAACTTCCCTAATCTTATTATAATTTCCATAACTTAAAATCAAATATTTTTCCCTATCAGTAAAAACGTCATAATCATAACCATAATGTTTAAAAATATTATTTACTTTATTACTTTCTAAGCCATTATATTTAGATACAGATAACATATTATTCTTACTATTCTTATAATTAAATATATTTTTATTATATTTTATTATAGAAATTAGTATTTTTCTTTTATCTTCTTCTGTAATATTATTTTCAACAAACAAAGTATTTAAAGTAGAAACATCCGAAATAAACTTTGTATTTTTAGGATTATTAAGTAAAGTTGCTAAAGCTTTATACTTATCATTTATTAAAACAACTTCATCAATATTAATATTACTATTTACACAAAAATCTCTCCTAGAAACAATATAATCGTGTAAATAACCAATGAATTTATCTAATACATTTTTCTGCTTATCATCAAGTACTAAAGTAGTACCATTTATAGAATTAAGCTTAAGCATAACAATAATAGTATTTAATTGTTCATAAAGTTCTTTTTTTAAAGAAGCAGAAATAGGAAAAGAAAAAATAATATCATGTAGTTTTTCTAAAGAAACAGTAGAAATATTTTCAACACTAGTAAAAAGTAATTTTTCTAGTTCCTTCTTTTCTGATAATGAAGAATCTTCATATTTATAATATTCACGAATAATAGCTTTTTTTTCTGCTATACACCTTTTTAGTAACTGTAATAAATCATCACAATTCATCATATCACTCCATTTTTATTCTTTTATATCCCATTTCCTATAAAAATCATTAAATACATCCTTAGGATCTAAATTAGGATCATCCTTAAGCATTGCTATAATACTATGATATTCTCTTTCCTTAAGAGAAACATTATCTTCTAACATATCTAATTTAACAAATTTATCAAGTCCTGATTTCATTAAACAATTATATATAAATTGCGAAGAAGCCAAATCTTTTCTAAATTCACCATAATTTTTCTTCTTTAACTTCAACTTATAACTACGACTATTTTTATTCATAGAAGTATTAAGCTCTTTGTTAAAATAATTAACATCATTAATAAGAACCATTTCTAAAGCTAAAGTCTTATCCTCATCAGTTAAACCTAGAGACATAATAAGTTTATAAAAATTATCAATATTTCTAACAGAAGTATTTAAATAATTACCAGAAAAATATCTATTCAACTTTTTTAAATCTTTAACTCTATTAGATAATTCCCTAAATTTATCATCAACATTAAGATCATCTAAAGAACAGTCTTTAAGTAATAAAATAAAATCAACGACTTTTTTCTTAGCATTAAAATATTGAGAAGTCTTTGTAAGATTATTTTTATTAAGATAATAAATATTTTTTAATTCTTGTCTTACTTCTTTCAATAACTTCTTATCAGTAATAACTTTCTCCATTAGCCAATCAAATTTATCTTTTTTCATACTATCAGATTCCATATAACAATTAGCTAATAAATTAACAGAAGAATTAGCTAAATCTAAAATATCTGACTTATACTGAACAAGTTCTTTAGTTAAATTAATATTACTTAACTTCATTTGTGTAGTAGTAAGTTCCAAAGAAATCTGTTTTTGTATTCGAATTAAAAGCTTTTCATAATCTCTCATCAAATCATCTCCCTACACTAAAACTATTATATCAAAGATTAAAAAAAAAAGAAACGATATTTTTTATTCCTTTATCGCTCTTTCAACTTCTTTAAAAATAAAGCTCATAATTTTATCAAAACCTTTTTCAATTAAATTAGAAGTTCCAATACCTAACCTTGAAATATTATTATTATAATTTTTTTCTTTTTCTAAATAATTTTCAGCAGATATTTCCTTGCCAGAGGCAACATCCTTTTCAAATCTTTCTATAGCCTCCTCTGTTAATGCTGTTTTTTTTCCCTTACTAATATCATAATAGCCTGTATATTGTCCGAAATATAAAGCTAAAAAAAGTATTATTAAAATCAAACACAAAAGCCTAAAAATGTTCTTACCCTTGATCAACACTAATAACCTCCATAAAACATTCCGCAAAAGCTAAAATAGAATTTATTACCTCAGAAGGAGTATTCTCATATCCACCTACTTCAATCAAAATAACTCTACCTGAAAAATCTTGATTATATACACCATTAACATTAGGTCCCGACTTTTTATAAATACCCTTAGATAAACCAGGATACCTCTCATCCATAAGACTATTAATCTTTTCTATAAAAGTTAAATTTTCCTGATAATTTTCATTTTCTAAACCAAGTAAAAAAATAGTCTTAGCATAATTCTTACCATTAATTTCAATAGTAGTTCTACTTTTATCTAAACTATCACGATGTACATCAATATAATATTTAAGAGTAGGATTATTTTCCTTAGCACTCTCCATAAGCATCCTACTAGCTTCATAACTATAAGAATATTTCCATAAATAAGCATTTAATATATCCTTAATACTATTTTCCTCAACTATTGAATAATAATTATTATCATTAAAAATATCTTGTAATGCATAACTAGCAAACATAACACTAGGTCTTATGCTAAATTCAGCAAAAGTACTAGAAGCATATTCTTCTGTTTGATGAGAATTATAAATATAAATAATAGGATCCTTACTAATATTTTCTTTATTAACTAAAATATCACTTTCAAAATAATTATTATCAAGAAGTACCATTGCAGGTGTTGAAAAAAACTCTTTAACAGTTTGACTAATTACATTTTTAAAAAAGCCCTCATCATTTAATAGTAATTGTACTAAATACTTATCACTAATTCTAATATTACTTCTATTTAAAAGATGAAAACTAATTATCAAAGAAAAAATAAATAAAAATAAAATTATTATTCCTTTTAACCAAGAAAATCTTCTTCTTTTTCTAGTAATAAATCTTTTTTTCATCTTATCACCAGTAATACTATATCTTATAATAATAAACTAATTTGTCGGATTAAAGGCCTCGTGTAAAGTTTTATTAATTCCATTACCTATAAGCATACTTAATTTTTCAATAACAAAATCCACTTCCTTTGGTGTAACCATCATATTACAATCAATTGGTATTAATACTTCTTGAAATAATTTATTAAGTTCTTCTTCACTAAGAGTACCAAGAATTCCTAATAATTTTTCTTTTAAAGTATCAGGAAGAACGTAATTTTCCATACTATAATCCTGTTTAGCTTCACTAATTAATTTTAATTTAACATTATTAAAGTTATTAACTTTATAACCAAATTGCTTCAACATATAAAAAAAAGTATCCGATACAATAGTAGCAGCATCAACAATAGTTGGAACACCTATCGCAATAACTGGGATTCCAAGTTTATTTTTACTAATCTCTTCCCTATAATTACCAACTCCAGAACCAGGCGTAATACCAGAGTCTGTTATTTGAATAGTTCTATTAATCCTTGAAATACTTCTAGCAGCTAAAGCATCAATAACTATTACTAAATCCACTTTTAAAAACTTAACTAAATTATTAACTAAATTAGACGTTTCAATACCTGTAACGCCCGTAACATTAGGTTTAAACGAACAAACATTACTATATCCTTTTTCTACCTCACCTAATTTAAACAAATGACTAGTCACCAAAATATTGTCAACAACCAAAGGACCTAGTGCATCAGGCGTAGATTTACTATTGCCAAGTCCAACAACTAATATTTTTTTTGTTAAAACATCTCCTACAAGCTTCTTAAGTTCCTTAACAAAAACCCTCTCCACTTCCAAATAATTATTTTTATCAGTTATATCCAAGAAATTAATAGTTATATAATTATTCTTACATCCATCATTAAAAACTTCCCTTCTATCAATAGAAATACCATTATTTAAAGTTTCTTTAACAGAAGTTGAATTACTATTTTTCTCATCTATTAAGTCTGTTCTATAATCATATTTACCTAAATCTATAGTATGCATTAACATCACCCAGTAATAATATTAACAAAAACTTTAACTTTTATTTGCATTTTTAACATATATTTGATAAAATTAATATGTTTACAAAAGTGAGGTGAAATTATGCCAAATATTAAAAGTGCTAAAAAACGTATGCGTTCTAATGCCAAAAAAACTAATGTTAATACACTAGTAAATTCAAGTATGAGAACAGCAATTAAAAAGTTTGAAAAAGAAGTAAAAGCAGGAAACAAAGAAGCTGCTAGTAACAACCTAAATGTTGCTATTCAAAGAATTGATAAAGCTATGTCATCTGGTTTAGTACATAAAAATAAAGCAGCTCGTTTAAAATCAAGATTAACAAAAATGAAAAACGGAATGAATTAAAAGTCGTAAAACGACTTTTTATTTTGCTTTTTTTATATAATCCTGACTTTGACAGTTTTCAGAAAGTAAAAAGACTCAAACCCTTTATT
>CAZIFN010000051.1:0-5905 GCA_964538205.1 uncultured Mycoplasma sp. | reverse complement strand
TATGAAAAAGAAAAAAATTCGTTAAAAAACGAACTTTAGTCTAAAAATTTACGCAGTATATTTACTATTCTTTTCGTCAAAAGTTACATCTGTAATACTAGGCTCTGTACCTTTAATAAAATACATTAACTTTTTCTTTTCACTATTTTCTGTAGCTGGTCTACCAGATATAGGATCTACAAGAACAGCAGATATATTATTAGGCATTTCATACCATGCATCTTCTTTACCTAGTTCATAGTCTTCAATTGATTTATACCAAATATCTCTAGCATACTTATAATCAGACTTATCTATACTTCTATTATCATCATATCCTACCCAAACAGCTGTTACAATATCAGAATTAAAACCAATATACCAAGTATCAGTATTTGTAGTACCGGATTTAATTCCATATTTATGTGTCAATTTAGATGCTAAATTAATAGCAGTAGGATAATTATAATCAATATAATCATTATCATAAGTAGCCGTTAATAAATTATTAAGAATAAAAACCAAACTACTATTCAATACTAATTCTTTATTATTATCCGCCTCATATAATACTTTTCCCGAAGCATCAACTACTTTTTCTATTAGATGACCTTCAACTTTATATCCAAGATTAGCAAAAGCCGAGTACCCTGCTGTCATTTCTATAATTCCAATTTCATTAGTACCTAACGGAAGAGAAGGAACGCTTTCAAGCTTTGCTGTAATACCAACTCTTCTAGCCACATTAATTAGAGCATCTTCTCCCAAAAATAAATGTGTTTTAACCGCATATATATTTTCAGAATAAGCGATAGCAGTGCCCATGGAAATAGGTTTATTCCCATATACATTATTATAATTTATTGGAGAATAAGCTTCTTGATTACTAAAAGTAAAAGTTGTTTTTTCACTAGTAAATGCCGAGCTAGAAGTAAAACCATTTTCTAAAGCTGCATAATATAAATAAGGCTTCATAGTGGAACCAACCTGTCTCATCGAATCTATCGCTCTATTATAAGATGATTTGTTATAATCTCTTCCCCCAACAAGAGCAACAATAGCGCCAGTTTTAGGATCCATCATTACAGCAGAAGTTTCAATTTCAGAAGAATCAGGAATACTTTCTTTTATATTCTTTTCAAGATTGCGTTGAGCAGTAATATCTAAATTAGTATATATTTTTAATCCTTTACTATCGCTATAAGATAAAGGAATAGAATCTATGTTTTTCAACTCCTCCAAAACCGCATCTTGATAATACATAATGGTACTTAGCTCTTCACTATTATCAACACCAGAAAAGTTAAGTTTTTCATCATAAGCCTTATTTTTTTCATCTTCAGTGATAATTCCATTCTTCTCTAATAATTCTAAAATAGTTAATTGTCTACTTTTTGCTAAGTCAAAATTAACAATTGGTGAATAATTAGCCGGAGACTTAGGAATACCAGTTAATATAGACGCCTCAGCTAAGTCAAGATCTTTAGCCGATTTATTAAAATAAAACTTACTAGCATTTTCAATGCCATACATACCATGTCCATAATTTATAGTATTTAAATAGCCTTCCAAAATTTCATCCTTTGTATAATTAGCCTCTATTTTCATTGTATACCACATTTCATCCCATTTTCTTTTCCAAGTCTTATCAAAATCTAAAAAAAGGTTTTTTGCATATTGTTGAGTAATTGTAGATGCGCCCTGCATAGTTTTCCCGGAAACAATATTTACATAACTAGCTTTTAAAATTCTCAAAAAATCAAAACCAAAATGCTTATAAAAATTCTTATCTTCGGTATAAATAGTAGCATTAATAACATTATTTGAAATTTCATCTAAACTTACCCAGGCTTTTGACTCGTTACCTTGAAAAAACACATTTTCTGAAGAATCATATAAAATAATATTATTAGCACTATATATTTCTGGTTTAGGAGAGGTTTTAATATAAATAAATATTCCAACACATAATAAAAATAAAAAAATAGTAGATAATTTCAACAATTTAAAAAGAAATTTTTTCATTAAAATCTCTCCTTCCATTATTAGTATTAAATTAAAAAAATAAAATATGTATAAAATTTATCTTATTTGTGCTATAATCTAAACTATAAATTTAAGGCGGTGAAATAATGCCAAAAATAAAAATAAGAGTTACAACAGACTCTAATAATACAATCAATAATTATGAAGTAAAAGCTTTACTAAAAGATGATAAATTAATATATTATGAAAAAGAAAATAAAAAGACAAAGGTAATATTTAATTATAAAGACATGGAGTTAAAAAGAGATAATAAAGAGATTTCAATGATATATAAATTTAATATTCATAAAAAAACAGTAGGATATATAGAAATTAAAGATTTAAAAAAATTATTAAAATTAAATATTGAAACAAAAAAATATTTTTCAGATGGTAAAAACATTGATATGATATTTTTAGTTGAAAATGAAAAAATATGTTATAAAGTAGAGGTGTTAAAATGAGTCTTATTAAAAATTTAGAACAAGAAATAAAAGAAATTATTAGTGCATCAGGATATGAAATAGAAAATTTTGTTTTACAGCCAACATCAAGACCTGATTTAGGTCAATATCAAATAAATGATGCTATGGCTCTTGCAAAAAAATATGGAAAAAATCCAAGGGATATAGCAAATGATATAATGCTTGAATTAGAAAAGAATAATAAATTTACTAATATAAATATTGCTGGACCAGGATTTATAAATATAAGTCTAACTGACGAATATCTTACCGAATTATTAAATAAAATTAATACGGATATGAACTCAATAATAGATAAAAAAAGTCCTAAAAAAATAATTTTAGATTATGGAGGAGCAAACGTTGCTAAAGCACTACACGTAGGTCATTTAAGAAGTGCCAATATTGGTGAAGCCTTAAAAAGATTGGCAAAGTTATTAGGTCATGAAGTTTTAGGGGATGCACATTTAGGTGATTATGGAAGACCATTAGGATTAGTAGTATTAGAAATAAAGAAAAGATATGAAAATCTTCCATATTTTGATGAAAACTATACAGGAGATTACAGCGAAATAAAATTACCAATTACAAATGAAGAACTAGAAGAAATATACCCTTATGCATCTAAAAAAGCAAAAGAAGATGAACTATATCTTGAAGAAAGTCGTGAAGTAACAGCAAAAATTCAAAATCATGAACCAGGATACTATGACTTATGGAAAAAAGTAGTAGAAATATCTAAAGAGGACATCAAAAAAGTATATGATGACCTAAATGTACATTTTGAATTATGGCAAGGAGAAAGTGATGCTGCAGAATATTTTACTGAATTACTAGAAATATTTGAAAGAGAAGGAGTACTAACAGAAAGTTCTGGTGCCAAAATTGTAGAAGTAAAAGAATCATCAGATAAAGCACCAATGCCCCCTTTATTATTTGTAAAATCTAACGGTACCATATCATACGAAACAACCGATTTAGCAACAATTTTAGAAAGAAAGAAAAACTATAATCCAGATGAAATTTGGTATTGCACTGATGCTAGACAAGAATTGCACTTTGAACAAGTATTTAGAGCTGCTAGAAAAGCAAAACTAATAGATGATAATACAAAACTAGAATGGTTTGGCTTTGGTACAATGAATGGAAAAGATGGAAAGCCTTTCAAAACAAGAGATGGAGGCATAATGTCATTAAAAGGTCTAATTAATTTAATATATGAAGAGACTTTAAAAAGAATAAACAAAGAAACAGTAAAAGAAGATGAACAAGAAAAAATAGCCAAAACAGTAGCCATCGCAGCTTTAAAATATGCTGACTTTCTACCATATCGTGGAACTGACTACATATTTGAAGTTGAAAAATTTGCAGATTTAGAAGGAAAAACAGGACCATATTTACTATATTCAACAATCAGAATGAAATCCTTATTAGAAAAAGCAACAAATTTACCAAGCAAAGTATCAAGAGGAATATCAACTGAGTCAGAGCGAGAAATTATTTTAAACTTATTAAATCTAACTAACATACTAGACAAATCATTAGAAGCAAAATCATTAAACGATATTGCCGAATATTTATATAAATTAACATCACAGTATAACAAATTTTATTCTGAAAATAAAATAATAACAGAGAAATCATCAGAAAAACAAGAATCTTGGTTAGTCTTAACTAAGGTAGTATATAATATAAATATGTTATTACTAAATACCCTTGGAATAAATGTACCAGAAAAAATGTAAAAAAGTGTTGTAATTAATAAAGATATATGTTATAAGTTTATTGGTAATTTTATTACCCAGTCAAAATTAATATTAATACATATAATGTTTTGAATATAGGAGGTCAATATGAGCATAAAGAAGATGACAAAAGATGAATTAGAATTATTGTCAAATAAAGATATAACAAATTTATTACTAGAAGAAAGTAAGAAGCCAATAAATACAGCCGATTTATTTAAAAAAATAATAAAATTATTAGAGTTACCAGAAAGTATTTTTGAAACTAAAATAGCTGATTATTACACTGCACTTACTACAGATAAAAGATTTATTTTATTAGAAGATGGTACCTGGGATTTAAGAAGCCGTCACACATCAGATAAAATAGTAAAAATAACTGAAGAAGATGAAGATGAGACAGAAGAGACTAAAGATGAATTAGAGGATTCTCCAGAAGATGAAGAAGATTCTTATGATGATAAAGATGATGACGATTATAACGATAGCACCAATGAAGAGTTAAAAGATTTAGTTATAATTGATGAAGATGAATTAGAACTAGAACAATAATATCTAGTTTTTTTTCAATAGAAAAGTATGATATAATACAATAAATCAACCGAGAAAGGGTGAGACAAATGATAGAAAGATTAGAAACAACATTAGAAAAGTATCAATATTTAGAGCAAGAACTAACCAAACCAGAAATACTTAGCGATATAAAAAAGACCAAAGAATATTCAAAGGAAATGGCTGCTTTAGAAGATATAGTTAATTGCTATAAAAAATATAAAAAGATATTAGAAAGTATTGAAGAAACAAAAGAAATAATTAAAGACCCTGAAATTGGCGAAATGGCAAAGGAAGAATTAAAACAATTAGAAACAGAAAAAGAACATTTAGATAAAGAACTAGAAATATTGTTAATTCCTAAAGACCCAGATGATGATAAAAACGTTGTTATGGAAATAAGAGGAGCTGCTGGAGGAGACGAAGCCAATATTTTTGCAGGTGACTTATTTAGAATGTATACTAGATATGCTGAAAAAAAAGGTTTTAGTTATCAAGTATACAATTCAGTAGATGGAACAGCAGGCGGATTTAGTCAAATAGAATTAATTATAAAAGGAAAAAATGCATATTCAATATTAAAATATGAATCAGGATCACATAGAGTACAGAGAGTTCCAGTTACAGAATCAAATGGAAGATTACAGACTTCAACAGCAACAGTATTAGTAATGCCAGAAGTAGATGAAGATATTGATATTGAAATTAATCCTAGTGATTTAAGAATCGATATTTATCGTTCATCAGGATGTGGAGGCCAAGGAGTAAATACAACAGATTCAGCAGTGCGTATAACACATTTACCAACTAATACAGTAGTTACCTGTCAAAATGAACGTAGTCAAATTCAAAATAAAGAGCAAGCAATGAAAGTCTTAAAAAGTAGGCTATATGAGTTAGAGCAACAACGACTTTTAGAAGAAGAAGGAACAAAAAGACGTAGTAAAATAGGAACTGGGGATAGAGCAGAAAAAATAAGAACCTATAACTACCCACAAAATAGAGTAACTGATCATAGAATTGGATATACAACAAAAAACTTAGATAGAGTTATGGATGGAGATTTAGAAGACATCATTGATGCTTTAATTCAAGAAGATCAAAATAGAAAACTAAAAGGAGAAACAGAAGAATAATGAC
>CAZIFN010000050.1:1830-6053 GCA_964538205.1 uncultured Mycoplasma sp. | reverse complement strand
TTTAGATATATTTAATAAATCTAAAGAAGAAATAATCATAATAGATAATTATGCAGGTAAAGAATTATTAGATGTTTTGAAGAAGATAGAAAAACATATCATTATAGTATCTAAAAACATAGACGTAATATTAAAGAAAAAGTATGAAAGTCAGTATAGTAATGTAACTTTTATAAATAATAATTCCTTTCATGATAGATTTATTATTATTGATAAAAAATATTATTTACCAGTGGAGCATCATTTAAAGATCTGGGTAAGAAGTGTTTTGCAATTAGTAGATTTGATGATAAAGAATATTTAACTAGATTATTAAAGATATTAAATTTATGATTTGATTTAGATGCAGCCCAAAAATATTAAAATTTTACTTATATTTGATAATAAGACAATCAATTTGTCTTCTAGATATACCGAGCCTTTTACTAGCTCAATTTTTATTACCATTATGGTCAACTAATTCATTCTTAATTAAACTTTTATCGTTTTTCCACCTCAGTGGAGTATTATATAACTTTGAGACATTTTCGCAAGTTAACACTTAAGACATTATCACAAATTAATCATAAGTATTTATCTTTTTAATTTTCAAAAATTGACTCTTAAAAACTAGCATGTTATACTAAAAATACAAAGAGAAGAGTGATAACAAAATGAAACATATATTTATTATTAATCCTATATCTGGCAAAGGAAAAACTTTAAAAATTGCTGATAATATAGAAAAAGTATGTAAAGATGAAAACTTAGACTTTGAAATAAAATACACAACATATCCTGGTGAGGCAACTAAAATAGCTAAAAAATATCGTTTTTCTAAAAACATAATATATAGTGTAGGTGGAGATGGAACTTTAAATGAAGTACTAAATGGAATTGTAGGTACAAAAAACATCTTAGGAATAATTCCTTCAGGTTCTGGAAATGACTTCTATAAAACTTTATCTAAAATAGAAGAAGAATATCCAATAATTGACATAGGAAAAATCAATGATAGATATTTCATAAATATAGTAAGTATTGGTATAGATGCTGAAGTGGCTAATAATGTTTCCCTTATGAAAAAGAAAAATATTAAAACTACCCAAATATATAATGCTAGTTTAGTATATACATTTTTTAAATATAAATATAAAAATATTGAATTAACAATAGATGAAGAAGCCATAAAAAAAGGCAAATGTACTATTCTAACAATTTGTAATGGCCAAGTATATGGTGGAGGATATTGCATAGCACCAAAAGCTCTTCTAACTGATGGTTATTTTGATGTATATTACGTTGAAAAAATAAGTAAACCAAAATTACCTTTCGTAATAAATTTATTAAAAAAAGGAGAACACGAACAACATAAAAAAGTTCATAAAAGTCAAGCAACAAAAGTAAAACTAAAATGTGATAAAGACTTAATTTGTAATATAGATGGAGAAATAATTACTGATAATAAATATACAATCAAAATATTACCTAAAGAACTAACAATCTATAATAATAAAGAATTTATAAATAAAATTTTAAAATTAAGATAAATCACAAACAGTCGAAATTAATCGACTGTTTTTTTCTTTAAAAATTAAAATTTAAGACAGACTATAAGTAGAAAATAAAATTTAGAAATAAAAAAGTTTCAAATTTAAAAAAAACAATAAAAAACATCCTTAAAAATGATAAAAACAATTGACAAAATACAACTAAAAAGTTAATATAGTGAGCTAAATCAGATATAGGGAGGGAAATATATGAAACAAAATTCTAAATTAAGAAAATTGTTTGCTTTGTTTTTAACAATAGCTAGTATATTTGGAATAACATTAGCTGCTTATGCAACAGATGAATCAGGTAAGATTGAAATTTCAAAAAGTGCTACTAAGATATATGAAACAGCAGATGATGATAATTTAGAAAAAGGCAGATTTGCTAAAGTTAGTCTTAAAGTAAATGCAAATCCTTATAATGAATCTGTATCTACAACAGGTAAACTAGATATAGTTTTAATATTTGATAGTTCAAATAGTATGGAGAAAACAACAGATAATAATAGCACAAGAATGGAAGATGCTAAAAAAGCCGCAACAGATTTTGCTAATACTTTAATGGATGACAAAGGAACTGTTAAAATAGGTATTGTTGAATTTGGTACTCAAGTATTAGATGTACAAGAAATGACAACTGATAAGAAAACAGTAACAGATTTCATAAATAATGATTTAAATTTACCTAGTGATCGATATGATGGTGGAACTAATTTACAATCAGCAATAGAAAGAGCTAATACAGTTTTAACGAAAGGTAAAAGAAGTGATGCCAAACAAATCGTTATCATTTTAACTGATGGCGTACCAACATACTTTAATTATAATAATGTGAGATACGGAACTGGCAAAAATGATAATGCTGTTGAAGTATGTACCAAGTATTCTATGAGAGGCTGCAGAGAAAGTGAGGATATAAGTCCTTCTGATGCTGCTAAAACAGAATTAGATAGCTTAAAGAAAACACATTCAACAGCTGATGTTTATACCATTTCTTTTGGAGATGATAGTTCAACATCTACAATACTAAACAAAGTAAATCCAGAACAAAATGAAAAAAACAAACCATTATACAAAAACTATGAAGCTTTAACAGGAGAAGCGTTAAAGACTATGTTTGCAAGCTTATCGCAACAATTACAAAATATCATTGGTAAAGACAGTGTTGTAACAGATACTATTCCTAGTGAATTTACTTTAACTGAACAGTCAAAAAAAGAATTAGAAAGTCAAGGCATAAAAGTTGTAGAAAATAAAGATGGTACAACTACATTAACTTGGACAATAGGAGATATAAAAGCTAATCAATTAAAAGAGCTAACATATGAAGTTAAAGCAAAAGATGAATATCATGGTAGTATGTATACAAATAAAAGTGCAACTTTAGAAACTACTGTAGCTGAAGATAATCCTTACTATACTACAACAGCCTTAAAATTATCTTTTGAAACACCAACAGTAGAAATTCCAGCAATAACAAACAATGATCACTACAGTGACAATCCAAGTTATATTGGATATGCATCTTCTACAATATCAGGAACAACTATTTTAGCTAATGACTTAGATAAAAATGTAAAAAATGATAAAAAACAGTCATCAGACGTAGTCATAGTAAAAGATGAAATTGTAGTTAATGAAACAGCAAATATCACAAAAGTTGCAGGAAGTACAAATAAATATCAAATTACTAAAGATGGAATATTACAAGGTACTTTAACAATTAATGATGATGGTACATTTACCTTTGATGCTACTGAAGACGCTAAAGGAGAAGTAGAGTTCACATATCATATTAAAAGTACTATTAATACACATCAAGAAACAGAATTTGTTTATAGTAATGATTCAACTGTGACTTTATTAGTAAAAGAACGTTCAAAAAAAGAATTATCAGGGACAAAAACATGGAACGATAAAGATAATAATGATAATATAAGACCAGAATCAATTACAGTAGAGTTATATAAAGGAACAACAAAAGTAGCTGAACAAAAAGTAACAGAAAAAACAAACTGGACATATACATTTAAAGATTTATATGTATATGAAGCTGGACATGAAAATGATAATAACTATTTAATAAACTATACAGTAAAAGAAAAAGCAGTAGAAGGCTATACAACAAAAATAGAAGGAACAAATATTACAAATACACATGAAATAGATAAAACACAAGAAGTAACAGTAACAAAAGTATGGAATGATAATAATAACCAAGATGGAATCCGTAAAGAAGTAACAGTAAGACTTTATAACGGAGAAAAAGAAATATCAAAAGTTGTATTATCAGAAGAAAATAACTGGACATATACCTTCAAAAATCTACAAAAGTATGAAAAAGGAAAACTAATAAATTATACAGTAAAAGAAGATGAAATAGAAGGATATACAAGTGTAGTAACTGGATCATTAAAAGAAGGATACATCATAACAAATACACATACACCAGAAACTACAAAAGTATCAGGAACAAAAACATGGAACGATAAAAATAATAATGATAATATAAGACCTTCATCAATTACAGTAGAATTATATAATGGAAAAACAAAAGTAGCTGAAACTGAAGTAACAGAAAAAACAAACTGGACATATACCTTCGAAAACTTACCAAAATATGAGTCTGGTAAAGAAATAAACTATACAGTAAAAGAAAAAGCAGTAGAAGGCTATACAACAAAAATAGAA
>CAZIFN010000050.1:0-1730 GCA_964538205.1 uncultured Mycoplasma sp. | reverse complement strand
GTAGTAACTGGATCATTAAAAGAAGGATACATCATAACAAATACACATACACCAGTAACAGTAAATATATCAGGAGAAAAAGTTTGGATTGATCATAATAATAATGACAATGTAAGACCAGAAAAAATTACTATAAAACTATTAGCAAACGGTAAAGTAGTAAGAACACAAGAAGTAACTTCAACAAATGAAATTGAAGGAAAACCAAATAACTGGACATATACTTTCAAAGATTTACCAAAATATGAATCTGGTAAAGAAATAAACTATACAGTAGAAGAACAAGAAGTTAAAGATTATAAAGTTTCTTATGATAGTAACAATAACTTTATAATCATTAATACTCATGAAAAAGAGCAAGTTGAATTATCAGGAACTAAGACTTGGAATGATAATAATAACCAAGATGGAAAAAGACCAGAATCAATTTCAGTAACTTTACTTGGCAAAGTAGGAGAAGAAACTATTTATCAATCTGAAAAAGTAACAGTAAAAGAAGATGAAAATGGAAACTGGAATTATGACTTTGGTAAAGTAGATAAATATTATCAAGGAAAAGTAATTAGTTACTCTGTAATTGAAGATGATGTTGAATACTACAATGTAGAATACAATGGACTTAATATTACAAATACACATACACCAGAGATGGTAACAATTTCAGGAACAAAAGTATGGGATGATAATAATAACCAAGATGGTCTTAGAGATGAAATAACTGTAATATTAAATAAAACAGTAGATGGACTAACTTCAAAAGTAAAAGAAATAAAAGTAACTGGTAATGAAGAAAATAATTGGAACTTTGAATTTACAGATTTACCAAAATATGAATCTGGTAAAGAAATTATATATTCATTAGAAGAACTTGATCTTACTGGATATACTAGCGAAATAGAAGACTTTACTATTACAAATACACATACACCAGAAACAATAACATTTAATATTCAAAAGAATTGGGATGATCAAGAAAATAATGACGGAATTCGTCCTGATGAAATAACTGTAAGATTAAAAGCAGATGGTGTAGAAATTGCTAGTGCTGTATTGTCTTCAGAAACTTCTTGGAAAGCAAGTTTTGAAGATTTACCAAAATATCATAATCAAGGAACTTTAATAAAATATGAAATTGTTGAAGACGAAGTTTTAGGTTATGAGATTAATATAGAAGATGCCATAATAGATAATGACGGTAATCAAACTATTGTTATTACAAATACTCATGAAATTGAAACAACAGATATTACAATAGAAAAAATTTGGGATGATGAAGAAAACGAATCTAAACGTCCTGAATCAATTACTGTAAATGTTTATGCCAATTCTGAACTTTATGAGATAGTAGAAATAACAAAAGAAAACAACTGGACATATAATCTTACAGGATTACAAAAATATCTAAATGGAGAAGAAATAGTTTACACAATAGAAGAAATAGAATTAGAAGATTATATAACTACTTACTCTGGTTATACGATAATAAATTCATATAAATCAAAGGGAGAAATTACTCCACCAAATACAGGTATAAATAGAAATACTAATACTAATAGTAATACTTATTATGAATTAATACTTCTACTTCTAGGAACTCTAAGTATAACTTATACTTATACATTTAAAAAAATAGAAAACTAACTAAAGACTTCACATAAAAAGTGAAGTTTTTTAGTTTATAAGGAATTTTCTTCTTAAATAGTAACATTACTCGTTGATAAACATTTGTT
>CAZIFN010000049.1:0-6099 GCA_964538205.1 uncultured Mycoplasma sp. | reverse complement strand
ATAACATCAGGTCTTTCTTTTTTTATGTCTTCCCCCAAATAATTTTACACTATCATGTATCCTAATAATTATCAAAAAAATTAAAAGTATGATATAATTACTATAACAAATAAAAAAAGAATAGAAAATAAAATGAGTATGGTAGTGACTATCGGAATTTAAGCCTATTTAGAATAAAGGGTACTTTATCTGTGAAGTAGGAATTTTGCGACAAAACTTGAAAATTTGTCTTTTGTTCTATAATAAATAAAGTAAGGAGTAAAAATATGAATAGAAAAAATTTTTTAGTAGCAATAATAACTACAATTATAATAGTAGGAATAGTTTGTTTTGCTACGCTAACAAATAATCAATTATTATTCCTAGAAAATGAAACAGGAAGATTAGGACTTAAAGAATTTATAATAGTACTATCCTTTCTAGTAATTATCATTATAATATATATAATAAGTGCAATAATAAGTAAAAAGAAATAATAAAAAACTAAATTATAAGGAGAACAAATAATAGTTATGTTAGAAATAAAAAATATTAGTAAAAGTTTTCAAAAAAGAATAAATAAAAAAGAAGTAATTACTTTTTTCGCAAATGATAATATTTCTTTTACTGCTAAAGAAGGAGAAATAGTAGGTATATTAGGACCTAATGGAGCTGGAAAGACAACTCTTCTAAGAATAATAGCTGGTATTATGGAACCATCATCAGGAGAAGTCTATATCGATAATGAAACACACAAAACCTCATCAATTTCAATAAAGAAAAAAATAGCTTTCCTATCAGGAAATACAAAGCTATATAAAGATATTTCAGTCTATGAGTTATTGGAAATGACAGCCTCTTATTATGGTATGCAAAAAGAAGAAACTAAAAATAAAATAAAGGAAATTTCTAAAAAGCTAGATATGGATAAATTTCTTCATCAAAGAATAGGAAGTCTCTCAACTGGTCAATATCAAAGAGCAAGTATTTCAAGATGCTTAATTCACAATCCAAAATACTATATTCTAGATGAAGCAACATCCGGATTAGATGTCATTTCCAGTAAAACAATCCTAGATTTTATAAAAGAAATAAAAAAAGAAAAGAAAATAATTTTATATTCAACTCATTATATGGAAGAAGCAGAAAATATCTGTGACAAAATAATACTAATAAACTCAGGTAAAATAATAGCAGAAGGTACTAAAGAAGAAATCTGTAAGAAAACTAAAACCAATAACTTAAGAGATAGTTTCTTTGTACTTGTAGGTGATAACTATGAACAAAAATAATATTAAAACAACTATAAAAAAAGAATTAAGATCAATATTTCGTGATAAAAAAACTATCTCTTTAATTCTCTTATTTCCTTTACTAATTGCTTTTTTCATTTTTTACTTATCTAGTACCTATGAAAGAAGTATTAATGATAAAAAAATATATTCCCTTGGTATAAACTATGAACCAAGTGAAGTAGAAAAAGAAATATTAAAAAATAATCAATTAGATGTAACTAAGTATTCTAATTTAAAAGATATGAAGAAAGCTTACAAAGATAATAAAATAGAAGCATATATTTATTATGATAAAAATGAAAACAAATACACCATATATTCAGATGAAGGTATGAATGGATTGACTACTACTGAATATGCTACTACTTATTTAAATGAATATAATAATTACTTAGGTAATAAGTATTTAATAGATCAAAATATTGATCCAGAAGAAGTTTATAATAACTTTTCTATAGAAACTAAATACATGTCTGGTGAAAATTATTTATTAGAAACAATTCTATCTATTGCCTTTACTTATATAATAATAGCGATTGCTATGGCATCATCAACTTTAGCAACATCAGCAACAGCAGTAGAAAAAGAACAAGGTACCTTAGAGACTATATTAACATTTCCAATCACTAATAAAGAACTAATAACAGGCAAGTATCTAGCAACCGTAATTATGAGTTTATTCTCATCACTCTTTGGCTATATAATAACTATAGGAAGCTTAATAATTGCTAAAGGAAAATATGAAGTCTATAAAGACGTTAGTTTGTTTTTTAACATAGAAAATATAGTCATAGGTATACTAATTTGTTTAGCGGCCTCACTACTTATTGCCGGTCTAGCAATCGCCTTAACTGCTAATTCCAAAACTTATAAAGAAGCGTCAATGGCAAGTCAAATATTAACATTTATTACTCTAATACCATTATTTATATCTATGTTAGATGTTCCTATAATTACAAAACTATATTATACTATTCCAATATTATCCCAAGTACAATTATTAATTGATATATTTACAGTAAAGATAAATTATTATAATGTCTTATTATCATTAATATCATCAATAATTATTTCAGCATTATTAATAAATTTAATTATAAAACAATATAAATCTGAAAAAGTACTATTTAGCTAAGTTATATACTTAGTTTCTTTTATTATGCAAAATTTATGATATAATTACCTTGGTGATTTAATGAAAAAAGTAATTATTATTATCGGTGGAGGAGCATCTGGTTTAATTTCTGCTCTTAATGCAAAAACTCCTAATAATGAAGTTATTATATTAGAACGTAATAGTGAAGTTGGAAAAAAACTTCTAATGACAGGATCTGGCCGTTGTAATTATTGGAACTCTAATCAAGATTTATCTAACTATAATAGTAACAATCAAGAGTTAATCAAAGAAATTATAACACCTAAAAATTGTAATGAAGTCCTAGAACAATTTACAAAGCTTGGTATAATTCCTAAAATAAAGTCAGGATATTATTATCCTTCCTCTAATCAAGCCTTAAGTATTAGAAATGCTCTATTGAATGAAGTAAATAATAAAGGTATAAACATAATAACTAATACCTATGTAGAAGACATTTCTAAAAAAGATAATATGTTTATCATAAAGACAAATAATAAATCATATCAAGCTAATTCTATTATTATCGCAACAGGAGCCAAGTCATTTCCTAAAACGGGTAGTGATGGTTCAGGCTATGTACTAGCCAAAAAATTTAATCATACAATTATTAATCCATTACCTGCCTTAGTTCAATTAAAAACATCATCAACAAAATATAATAAAATCTGGGCAGGAGTTAGAACAGATGTAAAAGTATATTTAAAAGAAAATAATGAAATAAAAAAACAAGAAGAAGGAGAAATACAATTAACTGATTATGGTATTTCTGGAATATGTATTTATAACCTTTCTAGTGATATAAGTAGAGGACTAAGTAAAAATAAAAAAGAAGAAGTAATAATAAACTTCCTTCCATTTATTGATGAAAATCCATTAACTTGGTTAGAAGAAAGAGAAAAATATATTGTTAAAGACACCATTTCTAATCATTTAGAATCTATTCTAAATTATAAACTAGTAAAAGTTATACTTAATAGAAGTAATATTGATAAAAATAAATATTATAAAGATTTAACTAATGAAGAAAAAAGTCTTCTTATTAAAAATTTAACTAATTTTACAGTTGAAGTAATAGGAACAAATTCATTTGATAATGCTCAAACAACATCTGGAGGTGTTCCAATTACTGAAATAAATTGTAAAACTATGGAATCAAAGTTAGTAAAAGACTTATATTTTACAGGAGAAATATTAGATGTTGATGGTAAATGTGGAGGTTATAATTTATCATTTGCTTGGATTACAGGTATTTTAGCAGGAAAAAGTAGTAAGGGAGATTAAAATGTTACGTATAAGAAATATAAAAATAAATATTTTAGAAGATAAACAAGAATATTTAAAAGAAAAAGTAGCTAAAACTCTTCATTTAAAACCTTCTGAAATTTTAGAAATAAAAATTAATAAGAAAAGCTTAGATGCTAGGAAAAAAGATAATATTTTCTATTTATATGAAGTAGATGTTATACTAAAAAATGAAGATAAAGTCTTAAAAAATAATCATTCTAAAGATATATTTATAACACCAAAAGAAGAGTACATATTTCCAGAAAAAAAAGCAAATATAAAAAATCCAATCATAATAGGATCAGGACCTGCTGGATTATTCTCAGCATATATACTAGCAGAAGAAGGATATAATCCTATAATAATAGAACAAGGAGAAAAAATAGAAGAAAGAGAAAAAACAGTTGAAGAGTTCTTTAAAACAGGCATTTTAAATACTTCTTCAAATATACAGTTTGGAGAAGGTGGAGCAGGAACTTTTTCCGATGGCAAACTCAATACTTTAGTTAAAGATAAAGAATATAGATGTAAGAAAGTATTTGAAATATTTACATCATTTGGAGCACCTGATGAAATTATGTATATAAATAATCCTCATATTGGCACAGATTTATTAAGAAAAGTAATTGTTAATATGCGTAATAAAATGATTTCCTTAGGAGCAACATTTAGATATAATACAAAATTAACAAATATAATAGTAAAAGATAATAAATTAGAAGCAATTGAAATAAATAATGAAGAAATTATACCATGTAAAAATTTAATATTAGCTATAGGTCATTCAGCAAGAGATACTTTTTATATGCTTCATAAAAATAATGTTAAAATGACATCCAAGGCTTTTGCGATAGGTCTTAGAATAGAGCATCCACAAGAAATGATTAATATTAATCAATTTGGAAAATATCATAAAAACTTACCTCCTGCTAGTTATAAACTAACATATCAAACAAAAGACAATAGAGGAGTATATTCATTTTGTATGTGTCCAGGAGGTTATGTAGTAAATGCCTCTAGTGAAGAAGGACATCTTGCTATTAATGGAATGAGTAATCATAAAAGAGATAGTAAAAATGCAAATAGTGCTTTAGTTGTAACTATAACAAAAGATGATATTGGACCTAATCCTCTATCAGGTATAGCGTTTCAAAAAAGCCTAGAAAAAAAAGCTTACGAACTAGCTTCTGGAAAAATACCGGTTCAATTATTAGAAGACTTTAATAATAACAAAAAAACAACTTCCTTAGGTGAAGTTGAAGTTATAACTAAAGGTGCATATGCTCTTAGCAATTTAAATGAAATTCTTCCTAATTATATTTGTGAATCTATAAAAGAAGCAATACCAAACTTTGCTAAAAAAATAAAAGGATTTGATAGAAAAGATGCTATTCTTTTAGGTATTGAAAGTAGAACATCATCACCAGTTAGAATAATAAGAGACGAAAATGGTATGAGTTCTATTTATGGACTATATCCTGCTGGAGAAGGTGCTGGATATGCCGGAGGAATAACAACCTCTGCAATGGACGGACTAAAAATAGCTGAATGCTTAGTAAAAAACAACTGATAATACTTTAAAAAAAACATAAAATATGATATCATAACAATAATTGATTAATTGTAGCTAATCAATTAGAAAGCAGGTGAAAAAATATATGGAGTATTTTTTAATTATAATATCATTAATTATAACCTTGTCCGCCCAATTTTATGTAGATAGTAGTTATCGTAAAACTAAGAGAATAAAAAATAGAAATGGTATAACTGGAGCTCAAACAGCTCGTAAAATCCTTGATAGTGCAGGTCTTACCAATGTAAATATTGAAGAAGTGAAAACTGTCTTAGGAGATCATTATGATCCTAAAACAAAAACGGTTCGCTTATCAACTGATATATACAGAAACACATCAATAGCATCAGCAAGTGTAGCGGCTCATGAGTGCGGCCATGCTATACAAGATAAAGAAGGTTATTTATTTTTAAGAATAAGACATTCACTAGTACCTTTAGTAAACTTCTCATCATATGCCGGATATCTTGCAATCCTACTAGGAGTAATATCATCTTCATTAAACTTAATCTGGATTGGTATTATCTTAGAAATTGTTATACTTCTATTTCAACTAATAACCTTACCAGTTGAATTTAACGCATCAAGTAGAGCTTTAAAACTATTACAAAAAGAAAACATTTTAGAATCAATTGAAATAAAAACTAGTAGAAAAATGCTAAAAGCAGCAGCTATGACTTATGTAGCATCAGTTACCGCAACCCTACTAGAAATATTAAGACTTATCTTAACACTTGGTCGTAACAATGATTAGTATTTCTTTTTAAGAAGTACTTTTTTGAGTTCCGGTGAAATTTAGTGAACAATAGAAAAAGTGAAAATGTGTTATC
>CAZIFN010000048.1:0-6196 GCA_964538205.1 uncultured Mycoplasma sp. | reverse complement strand
AATTATACTACAAATTTATCAATCAGTCATTATGTTTAACACAACTTTATAAAAAGATTGTTAGGTAGTTGACAAAATATTTGTACTGTATTACAATTAATAAGCATAATTAAATAAGTGTAGGTGAAATTATGAAAGATGTAAAAATACTATATGAAATAAAATCATTAGAAAAAATGATTGCTAGAGAACTCATAAAAGAAAATGATTTAAAAAAACAAAAGAAAATAATTATAACACCAACACAATGTCAAATAATAGGCTATATATTAAATAATAAAGGAAAAAATATATATCAAAAAGATTTAGAGAAAGCCCTAAGCCTAAGAAGGGCAACTGTTTCTGGCGTATTACATACAATGGAAAAGAATGGCTTTATTGAAAGAGAAATAGATGAAGATGATACAAGAGCTAAGAAAATAACCATAAAGGAAGAAATCTTAAAAAGATTTGATGATAATTATGAAAAAATAGAAAACATCGAAAAAAATATAATAAAAGATATTACAGAAGAAGATTTAAAAACATTCATAAATGTGCTTAATCAAATGAAAAAAAACATTAAACAGAAAGAAGGTATATAAATGATTAAAATGATTAAAAAAATTAGAAAAAAAGAATGGCTATATTCTTTATTTGCTTTAGTATTAATAGTTATTGAAGTTGGTTTAGAATTAAAAATGCCAGATTATATGTCACAAATAACAAAATTAGTTCAAACAGAAGGAAGTAAAATGTCTGACATTATATATAATGGTGGATGGATGCTTATTTGTGCTTTTGGTAGCCTAGTAGCCGCCATTATCGTTGGTTATATAATTGCTAATGTGGCATCATCTTTTTCAATGCACCTACGAAAAGAAATTTTTGAAAAAGTTGAAAACCTTTCAATGAGTGAAATAAAGATGTTCAAAACTAATAGTTTAATAACTAGAACTACAAACGATATAACGCAAATTGAAATGTTAGTTAGTTTCGGACTTCAACTACTAATAAAAGCACCATTAACAGCTGTATGGGCAATATTCAAAATTCTAAACAAAAGCTGGCAATGGAGTGCAGCAACAGCGGTAGCTGTAGTTATACTATTGTCAACAATCATATCAATAACAGCTATTGTTATGCCAAAATTCAAAATCGTTCAAAAGCTAATTGATAAAGTAAATGGAGTCACAAGAGAAAACCTAACTGGTATCAGAGTAATAAGAGCTTTTAATGCTGAAAAATATCAAGAAGACAAATTTGAAGATGTTAATACCAAACTTACAAATCAACAATTATATAATCAAAAGAAATTTGCCATACTTTCACCAATTATGTATTTAGTAATGAATAGTTTAGCACTAGTAATATATTTTATAGGAGCATCATTAATAAATAATGCACATATGATTGACAAAATAACATTATTTGGAGACATGGTTGTATTTTCTTCATATGCTATGCAAATAATAATGTCGTTTTTAATGTTAGCTATGATTTTTATGATGATTCCAAGAGCACAAGTATCAGCAGAACGTATTAACGAAGTTTTAGATGCTAAAAACACAGTCTTACCTGGAACAAAAGATGAACGAGCTAGCAAAGAAACAGGTACAGTAGAATTTAGAAACGTTTCCTTTAAATATCCAGATGCAGAAGAGTATGTATTAAAAAATATTTCTTTTAAAGCAGAAAAAGGAGAAACAGTTGCATTTATTGGATCAACAGGATCTGGTAAGTCAACTCTAATTAATTTAGTCCCTAGATTTTATGATGCAACAGAAGGAGAAGTTTTAGTTGATGGTATAAACGTTAAAGAATATAAACAAGAAGTATTAAATAATAAACTTGGTTATATACCACAAAGAGCTGTTATTTTTGATGGAAGTGTAGAATTTAATGTTGCATATGGAAAATCTAAAAAAGCTAAAGAAGAAAAAGAAATTAAGAAAGCTATTGAAGTTGCTCAAGGAAAAGAATTTGTTGAAAAAATGGATGATGGATATCAAACAAGACTTTCACAAGGAGGAACAAATATATCTGGTGGTCAAAAGCAAAGACTTGCCATTGCTAGAGCAATTGCTAGAAATCCAGAAATATATATATTTGATGATTCTTTTTCAGCATTAGACTACAAAACAGATGCACAATTAAGAAAAGAATTAAAAAAACATACTAAGGAAGCAACAAGCTTAATAGTTGCACAACGAATTGGGACAATAATGAATGCTGATAAAATACTAGCCCTAGACAACGGAAATTGTGTAGGTATCGGAACACATCAAGAATTATTGAAATCATGTGAAGTATATAAACAAATAGCTTTATCACAATTATCAAAGGAGGAACTAGAAAATGTCTAACAATAAAGAAAGAATAAGAGAACCAAAAAGACCAGGTCCTTCTAGAGCCGGTAACATTGTTGAAAAGCCAAAAAACTTCAAAGTTGCAGCAAAAAGACTAATAAAAGAACTTAATGCTTTTAAAGTATTAATACTAATCTCACTAATTTTAGCAACAGCCTCATCAATACTAGCAATATTTACACCAAACATTTTGTCAGACTTAACAGATGAGATTTCTAAAGGTCTAGTTGTAAACAGTAGCAACCTAGAAAAAGTCACCGAAAAAATCAGTGATAATTTAAAATCAGATATGACAAAACAAAAAATCCAAAATATATTAAATATAAATATAACTACTGAAAACATAAATGTTGTTATGAAATCAGACAAAATCACCCTTGAAGAAAAAGAAAAATTAAAACTATTTTTAACAAATGCAACAACAAATAAAGAAAATATTATTCAAGAAATGACTAATTTATCAAATGATACACTAGAAATGATATTACAAGATAGTACATATCAAGGTCAAAAAATTACAGTCAAAGAAAAAATATCTTTAATTAACTTTTTATCTGAAAAAGAAGAAACTATTGATAAAAAAATTCAAAAAATACTTCTTGAAGAAATAATCATAAAAAATAAAAAGTTAACTAGTGAAGATCAAATTAGTTTTCTAATTAGCTTTAAAAAAATAGAAAATAAAGAAGAAATTGATGTTAATGAGTTATATAAAATAGTTGATGAATTACCAGAAAATATAAAATCACTAGTTATGCCATTTATGGATTTAACAAAAATTAAAAAGATAGCTTTATTATTAGCACTTCTATATATAATTAGTGCAATCTTTAATTATTTTGAGTCCATTGCTATGACCATTGCGTCTAATAGATTTGCTCAAAAACTTCGTAGAAGCATATCAGAAAAAATAAATAAGTTACCATTAAAATACTTTGACTCTCATTCAACTGGTGATATTCTATCACGTATAACAAATGATATAGATACAATTGCTCAGTCATTAAACGAATCACTATCAACATTAGTAAGTGCAATAGCTTTATTAATAGGAACTATAGTAATGATGTTTATTACAAACTGGATTTTAGCTTTAACAGCAATCTTTTCAAGTCTCTTTGGCTTTATCTTTATGGCACTTGTATTAGGAAAATCTCAAAAATACTTTACAGAACGTCAAGAAGAATTAGGAAATTTAAATGGACATATTGAAGAAATTTATTCCGGTATTAATGTTGTAAAAGTATACAATGGAGTAGAAGAGGCAAACGAAAAATTTGACATCTTAAATAAAAAATTATATAACGCTAATAGAAAAAGTCAGTTCTTATCTGGTTTAATGCCATCAATGATGCAATTTATTGGTAACTTTGGATATGTAGCAGTTTGTATAGTTGGAGCACTATTAACAATGAAAGGTAGTATTACCTTCGGAGTTATAATCGCTTTTATTACATATGTAAGACTTTTCTCATCACCATTATCTCAAATTGCTCAAGCAACAAGTAGATTACAATCCACTACCGCTGCAAGTGAAAGAGTATATGAATTTTTAGACGAAAATGAAATGAGCAATCAAAAAGAAATTTCTAAAGTACTTGAAAAAGATAAAATTAAAGGCAATATTGAATTTAAAAATGTTATGTTTAAATATGATGGTAATGAAAAGCCTACTATTAAAAACTTTAATGCTAAAGCAACTGCTGGTCAAAAAATCGCTATCGTTGGTCCAACTGGTGCTGGGAAAACTACTATGGTAAACCTACTAATGAAATTTTACGAAATAAACTCTGGAGATATTATAATTGATAATGTTTCCATAAAAGAATTATCTCGCGAAAATATTCACGACTTATTTACAATGGTTTTACAAGACACTTGGCTTTTCAATGGAACAATTAAAGAAAATATTGTATATAATCATCAAAATGTAGAAGAAGAAAATATAAAAGAAATTTGTAAAACTATAGGTCTTGATCATTTCATCAAAACCTTACCAGAAGGGTATAACACAGAAGTTGGTGACAACGAAAGTATATCTGCCGGTCAAAAACAACTTCTAACCATAGCAAGAGGTATGGTTGAAGATGCACCATTCTTAATTTTAGATGAAGCAACCTCTAATGTTGATACTAGAACAGAAGAATTAGTACAAAAAGCAATGGATAAATTAACAGAAGGAAGAACAAGCTTTATCATAGCACATAGATTATCAACAATAAAAAATGCCGACTTAATACTAGTTATGAACGAGGGAGATATAATAGAACAAGGAAATCATGAAGAGTTGCTAAAAAAGAATGGATTCTATGCTAACTTATATAATTCGCAATTTGATAAAAATGCTAATTAAAAATGTCTAGTTTTAGACATTTTTATTGTAAAAAAAATTAAATTATATTAAAATTAAAGAGTAGAATAAAAATAAGGTTAGGGTGTTAAATATGAATGATACAAATAAACAAGAAATTAAAGAAGTACCAAAGAAAAAACATACAGGAGCAATACTATATTTGTTTACAGTTGCTGCATTTTGCTTTTTCACATACTACACATATACAAATCATCAACAGCAAATACTTCTATTAAATCAAAAATGTACTCCTGTATCAACAAAAGGTGAAGAAAAATCATTAGCAATTGATTCAACAATAGTTCAAGACTTATATAGCAAAGTATATACAAATATAAAAGAAGATGTTGCTAGTCCAGAGCTAACAGAACAATTAAAAATATACCTAGCTTATAGACAAGTTTCCAATAGTCAAATATATAATTCTAATTGTAACTATTTTGATGATACATCAATGCCATACTATATATGCATAAATAATAATAGTTATACTCCAAAAGCATTCAAAGAGGAAACATTAAAAGTTGAATATAAAAAGCTCTTTGGTGAAGATGCGCCTTTTCAAAATGCTAATATTCAAATTGGCAGAAAATGTTTAGGTGGATATCAGTATATCGAAAAAAGAGGAGAGTATGTCGAAGGATATTGTGAAGAAGAACAAGCAACATCATATCGAACAGAAAAAGAACTAGTAAAAGCAACCTCAAAAGAATCAATAATAGTTTTATATGAAAAAGTAAAATATTATGGAAGTGAAGGTCAAAAATTACCAGAAAAACTAATTTCAGGTACATATAAATATACCTTTAAGTTAGATACAAATTATAATTATATATACATAAGTAAAGAATTAGAAGATTAAGAATAGCAGGTGAAAACATGGAAATAAAAAAAATAATAACAGGGTCTTTAGATGAAAACTGTTACGTTTTAATAAAAAATAATCAAGCATTAGTAATAGATCCTGGAGATGATTACCAAAATATAAAAGAAGTTATAGGTGAAAATAAAGTATTAGCAGTTTTAATAACACACTCTCATTTTGATCATATTGGAGCTTTAAGAAATTTTCTAACTAAAAGAACAATAAAAATATTTAAAAGAAGCAATTTAGAAGAAAAAGAATATATAATAGAGGATTTTAAATTTAAATGTATATATACACCAGGTCATTCAAAAGATTCCGTAACATTCTATTTTGAAGACGAAAAAGTAATGTTTGTAGGAGACTTTATTTTTAAAGAATCTATTGGAAGAACTGATCTACCAGGTGGAAATAATAAAGAAATGCAAGAGAGTATAAAAAAGCTCTTAACATATGATGAAAATATTAAAATATACCCAGGTCATGATGAAGAAACAACGCTAAAATATGAAAAAAATCATAATACATATTTAAAATAAGAAAGTTTTTCTTTCTTTTTTTCTTTAGCTGTGATAGTATAATCCTGACTTTGACAGTTTTCAGAAAGTAAAAAGACTCAAACCCTTTATT
>CAZIFN010000047.1:0-6230 GCA_964538205.1 uncultured Mycoplasma sp. | reverse complement strand
ATAACTATCCAAAATATGTTCTTTCAATGGATAAATTTGATTTATCACAAAATGGAATAATTCATAAAAATATAATTGACTGGTTACTTAAAAGATAACTGAAAATGTTTTAAAATGAATTATATCTATTTATATGAATATTCGAATAAGTAGAGAAAGTAAAATAATAAATATTCCACTTTATTTTATAGAATATATTAATGATTTAAATTTAGATTAAAATAGAAGAGGATAATAGAAAATTAAAATGATATTAAAAACTTTTAATATCATTTTTCTTTACATAAATAAACGCTTTTTTGTAACTTATATTTATTATTATCTTTAATAAGTTTAACTTCCTTATTATTATTCTTAATTGTTATCTCTTTAGAACTACTTTTAATAATAGTAACTTTATCATCAAAATCTGAAACATCACACAAACTATTAACATTAACATATAAATTATCTTGAACTTCAATATATTGATTATACTTATCAAGATCTAATAAATAAGTATCTAAAGCATCTCCAGTATATGTATTAGTAATAAGATTTTCTAAATCAGCAATACCAGATAGTCCTTCATCAATAACTATATCATATTTAGTAGTACCAATTTTAACATTAGCTTCATCTGTAGTAGGTTTACCAAAAACAATATTAGCTGCTAGATAATCATTTTTTAATACGGATTTAACCTCATCTAATAACTTAGTCTTACTACCATTACCTTTCATTAAAGAAGCAAAACTAAGAGTTAAAGCAACAATAGAAATAATAACAATAACTAAAACTAATATTTTTTTAAATCTTTTCATCTAATTCAACTCCTTACTTCTCATAATAGAAAACAGTCCAATCATATACATATGAGGTTATAGTAGCTTGGGTTTGCTTTGCACACTGATATGTACTATTTCTAAATACTGGCACACTATTATCACTGCAGTAATAATAATATCCATTATATTCTATAGCATTACTATTTGGCTTACTACTAGAACACTTATAAGTACCATTATTATTAACAGGTTTACTGCCATTACTACAATAGTAATAAGTATCATCAACTTCAATAGCATTACTATTAGGAGCTTTTGATTCATAAGCTTTTATGGTTCCACCAGATTGGTTAAATAAACAAGAAGCAGAAGAAGTAACAGGCACAAGATATCTATCGTCTGCCATTCCATATTTATTTATAGATTCACCTTGATTGAGTTTACTAAGTAATATATCACAAAGTCCACCAGAATCAGTTAAAAGAGTTGATGTTATAATATTTGAATCATTTTTTCTACTACATGGGTTATCATTCTTACTTTCGTCAAGTAATAATTTTTTGATTCCAGGGCTAACATTTAATCTTAAAGCCTGACTTTGAAAATCAGTATAATTCATAAAAGAAGTACCAATAAAATTAGTATAAAAAACATTTCCATAATAATCAGTCTTATAATAGGTAAAACAAAGATCACCAGAAGAATTTGGTCTATCATATAAATTTGAACTTGAATAGCATCCAATACCATCTTTTGCTTGATCACACTTTGTATTTGAAGATGTTGAAGTATCTGAAGTAATTATTTCAAATAATTCATCATCGCTTAAATCAGTATCATAATCATCATTACAAAAAGTTTGCACTCTAGCACAAGAAAAATCATAAAGTGATGCATTTTTCCATTCAGTGTCCTTTACATATTTATTTCCGTCTTTTTTAAAAACACAAGTACATGTCTCATTTTGTAATCTGTAATCATCACTTTCACACACATAACTATTACCTTTTTTTACTGGTTTACCAGTCTTACAAATATAAGTCTTCTCCTTTTTTGAAGCATCATATTTACTCTTAGTTCTAGAAGCAGCATTATAAGTTGTTGTTGTATAAGTCGTTTCTTTTTCTTCCGGATAACCAGTAACATAAATTAATGAATCTCTACTACTAGAATCTTTAACATCAACATTTGTAATAGTACCAGTACTTGCACTATAAGTATCAATGTGAACAGCATTATAATAATCATTATCAGAAATAGTAAAACTACTACTATTAGTTCTAGAACCAGAATAAACAGCATCATAATAATCATATAAATTTTTCTCAGAAGAAGTATTACCAGCTTTATCTGTAACTTTAACCTTAGTAATATAATTCCATCCAGAAAAAGTCATTGAACTACAACTAGTAGAATTATTACATACACTCCAGCTTCTATTATTAATATTATAACAATACCAAGTATCAATACCAGAGGTAGCATCTTTTCCTGTAGCTTTAACAGATAAAGCATCAGCATTACTATAAGAACTACCGGTTATTATACAACTTCCATTAGCAAAAACATTCTTTTTAAATATCGTAGAAACTTTACTATCATATCTAAATAAAAAATTACTTCCAAATAAAATAACAATAATTAACAAAACAAATATAATATCTTTTCTTTTCATATCTTCACCTTATTCTTATAAAAGAATTATATCAAAATAATAACAATAAGTAAACAAACAAAAAAGAAGTAAAATTTACTTCTAATTCTATCATTTTGTATAATAATTAATAGTATAGTCATATTTAAACTTTGTAATAGTAACTGTTGTAGTAGTTTTACATTGATAAGTACCATTTACAAGAGTAGGTGTAATATTAGAATCACTACAGCAGTACACCTTATTATTTTCTTCATCTTTTACACAAGTATTAGGAACCTGTTCATATATTTTAGTCGCAAATCCAGGTCTATATTGACAAGAAGCAGAGGAAATATAGGGAATTAATAACATTTTATTATTATCATAACTTAATTCAAAATGATATATCTCGCTTTTACTATTATTATACTTCTCACCAAGAAAATAACATAAGCCATTTTCATTATTATAAGGGCTATGAGATGAGTAGTACTCATCATTTTCAACAACGCCATTATCATTTTTACCACAAATAATTTCAGTTGAATTACTTGCATTATTCATAAGAGTCTTTATATTTTGATTAATAGGTAGAGGCTTAAATCTATTATTAGTCTTTTCTGTCAAATGCTTATTTACATATTCCCTATATCCTAAATAATCTGTAGCAGTATTTTTATCAAATACCTTTTCCATATTTTTATAATAAGTAAAACAAGTACTATTATCTGGTCTATAAAATGAAGCAGTATCTGAATAATTATATTCATAAGAAAAATTATCAGTTGAAGGCTTATTTCGATTTGTAATTATATCAAATAATTCTTCAGCACCCAATTCAGAATTGTATTGATCATTACAATAGGTTTCGTCCCTTAAGCATTGACCCTCCCAATATTCAGCAGGGTTGACTGTTTTATCATCATTTAATACAAAAGTACAAGTACAAGTTTCATTTTGCAACCTATAACTATTAGCAATACATATTTTTTGTCCTTTATCGCTTTTTTCTATATCACGACTTGTAATTTTATTATTCTCATCTTTGAAAAATATGGTATTTGTTAAGTTTTTATGTTCTATATTATTCGCATCTTTGAAAATTATATTTTTACCTTCTACGCTATCAATTTCATACATACTTCCTCCGTTTGGACAACCATAACTATACAAAGGACTAATACTAGCCAATGTATAATATGCATCTTCAGTAGTAGTTGTAGTATCACCAGTAGCTGTACCAGTAATATTAATAGTACCATCTTTATTATAACTAATACTATTAATTGCTCCTTGTGTAGCTGTTTTACTATATACACTTATGACATTACTTAATATTTTAGTTAAAGAAACACTACTACTTGTTAAACCAGTACCATTATACTTTGCAGACTTAGTTTTATATAAAGTAGCTTCATTACTTTCATTACCAGCTTTATCTTTTACTTTAATCTTTGTATAACCATTCCATCCAGATATTTTATAAGTGCTACATAAACTTGAATTAAGACAACTTTCCCAACTATTAGAATTAGAGTTATAACAATACCAAGAATCAATACCAGAAGTAATATCTTTTCCTGCTGCAGTAACCGAAACATTAACTCCATCAGTACCAGTTACATTACAGCCTGCATAATACATATCAGATATAGAAGTGCTAATAACAGAAGGAGAACTAAAACGTTGAAATACTAAATAAATAAATAAATAAATAGATAAATAAATAAATAAATAAATAAATAAATAAATAAATAAATAAATAAATAAATAAATCTTTTACACGACTATTACTCATAAGATCACATCCTAATAATATCTACATACCATATATAAATTATAACAAAAATGTTCATAAATGTAAAATCTAACACTACATATAAACACTACTTATTAATTTATAATTATTAAAGCTATCAGTTATCTTTTTATGTGTTTTTTGTATAATAATTAATAGTGTAGTCATATTTAAACTTTGTAATAGTAACTGTTGTAGTAGTCTTACACTTATAAGTACCATTTACAAGAGTAGGTGTAATACTAGAATCACTACAGCAGTACACCTTATTATTTGTTTCATCTTTTACACACGTACTATTAAAAGTATGCTTTGTTACCTTATATTCAGTTTTTGTTACCTCCAATTTTCTTGCATCATATTTATTCCAATTACAAGCAGCAGATGAAACAATAGGTAAGAGATAATAAGGATTATTACCATTAGAACCAGGAAGTATCGTTTCCATTGTTTTAAGTTCACCTTTAAATGTACCATCATTAACAGCACTTAAAATGTCACTACAAACACTAGGAGTTCCATCATATCCGTTAGGAGGATTTGTAGATACAAACCAACCTTCAGCATTATTATATTTACTAGTACTATTATAAGTAATAGCAGAATCTGATGTATATGGATTACTATTTTCATCAGCATATTCAACTAATTTTTTCTTTACAGTTGAATTAAAATTTAAAAGATTACTTTCCCTTTTTAGATTACCAACATATACTCTTGTTTTATAATCTTTTGTATCAAAACCTACATATAAATAATAAGTTTTATTATTGCTATATTTTTTAATGTTGCTAGTATAATAGCCTGACGTCTTATCATCAAGTACAGATTTTTGATAATCACTAAGAGTAATTTCTGTTTTGTACCAATCATCTACAAAAATTTGACCTGGGGAATCAGAATCTGTAAAACCAGTATAATAAGTATAGGATACATTCTCATACTCATTTCTAGTAAAATGTTTACTAGACCAGTCGCCTTGGGCAATAAGATTACCAGCACTATCATAAATTTTTGCATTACCGGCTGCCTCTGAAGATAATTCGTCATCAGTTTTTGCATGAGCTGTAACCACCTCGAATTGATTATAGTCAGACTCTCCATATTTATCACTACAATATGTTTTTAGATTATGACATAATCCTGCTGATTCAGGCCAAGCAAGTTCATATTTATCATCGACTTTCTTCAACACACAAAGACAAGTATAATTTTGAAGACGATAACTATTAGCAGTACATACGTATTTACCATCTTCATCTTCAGTCGGTTTGCCACCTTCGTCACACGCATACTCTGGATTTCCATCTAACTCTAGATTTCTACATTTATAGGTATCATCTTTTTCTTTTGTTAATGTACCACCATTATTACACTCATATTTTGGATCTCCACATGTATAAGTACCATCACTTTTCTTTGTTAATGTACCACCATTATCACAACTATACAAAGGACTAATACTAGCCGATGTATATATATCTTCATTAGTAGTTGTAGTATCGCTAGTAGCAGTACCGGTAATATTAATAGTACCATCTTTATTATAACTAATACTATTAATTGCTCCTTGTGTAGCTGTTTTACTATATACACTTATGACATTACTTAATATTTTAGTTAAAGAAACACTACTACTTGTTAAACCAGTACCATTATATTTTGCAGACTTAGTTTTATATAAAGTCGCTTCATTACTTTCATTACCAGCTTTATCTTTTGCTTTAATCTTTGTATAACCATTCCATCCAGATATTTTATAAGAACTACATAAACTTGAATTAAGACAACTTTCCCAACTATTAGAATTAGAATTGTAGCAATACCAAGAATCAATACCAGAAGTAATATCTTTTCCTGTAGCAGTAACCGTAACATTAACTCCATCAGTACCAGTTACATTACAACCTGCATAATACATATCAGATATAGAAGTGCTAACAACAGAAGGAGAACTAAAACGTTGAAATACTAAATAAATAAATAAATAAATAAATAAATAAATAAATAAATAAATAAATAAATAAAT
>CAZIFN010000046.1:0-6817 GCA_964538205.1 uncultured Mycoplasma sp. | reverse complement strand
GTACTTTATCAGCATTAAATCCTAAGAAAGTAGCAAAAGGAATATCTTGCCCATCTTTATATAAATCTTCATTACAATTAGGACACTTTTTATCAGGTAAGTCATATCCTGATGAATATTCATTAGAAAAACTGATTCCATTTTCATCATTAAAAATACTTGTTTTACATTTCTTACAACGATAATGTGCTGGCAATGGATTAACTTCAGTTATACCCATCATAGTAGCAACAAAACTTGATCCAACGGAACCACGGGATCCAACTAGATATCCTTCATCATTAGAATGTTTTACTAGACGTTGTGCAATTAAATATATCGGGTCAAAGCCACCACCGATAATTCCACCTAGTACTTTTTTCACTTGTTTTTCAAGGCTTTTTTCATCTAGTTCTTCTTCTGCGGTTTTTTTTACATATTCGCAAACCAAACTTTTAACATTGTCAAATCCTTGTAGAATTGTATCGTGTAATTCTTTATGTGCTTCTTTTTCTAATTCATCGCCTGATAGGCTTTTTTCTAATTTTTCTTTTATTATCTTTAAAACAATATCTCCATATAGTTCTGTTGCGATACGTTCTTCTATATAATATGGTAATGGTTCTCCATACCAGTCGGCAGCTTTAGTATATACTAATTCAGTAACAACTGCTGGACAGTCCAAATAACTTTTACCGTCATCGCTTTTTACTCTTGGAGAAAATGGTATTCCTCCTGTATCTGGTATAACTTCAATTATATCAACCATATCTGCAATTTTATTAGTATTTTCAACTACAATTTTATATGCTGTTTCTTTATCTAAAAAGTTAAAGTTTTTTAGCATTTCATCTGTTGTTCTAAAATGATTTGAAGGTATTTCTTTTATGTTGGACTTTGCTAGAGGATGTCTGCCTCCACCTGGTACTTTTTGATTAACTATTATTTCACGATATATTTTGTCTTCTTTTTTTATGTGATGGACATCTCCGGTTGCTACTATTATTTTTCCAGCATCTTCTGTTACTCTAATTATTTTTTCTATATTAGCTGCTAATTCAACTTCTGTTGCAAAGTCTCCTGTTTGAATCAAATGATTATAACATTCTATTGGTTGTACTTCTACATAATCATAAAATCTTATAATATTAGATAGTTCATCTTCACTTTTAGAACTTGCCTCAGTAAACACTTCGCTTTGATAACATCCTGAACCAATGAGTAATCCTTCTCTATTTTTTTCAATCTCACTACGCAATATTCTTGGTGTTTTGTATAAATATGTTGTATTTGCTAGTGAAATTAGTTTGAAAAGATTTTTTAATCCTGTTTGATTTTTTGCAAGAATATTAACATGATGAGCTCGTCCATATTTATGTATTTCATCTTTACTAACTAAGTTATCTAATTGATCCATTGTATCAATATTACGATTAGATAGTTTTTTTAACATTTTATAAAATACTAAGGCTGTTCCTTCTGCATCATAATCTCCTCTATGATGAGCTTCTTCATCCCAAGGAACTTCATATCTTTTTACAAGGGCAGATAATGAATGTCTAGCATAATTATTATCCATGGTTCTTGATAATTCTAAAGTATCAATTACAGGATTTGTAAATGTTCCTAAATTGTATTTTTTGTGAGCCATTTCTAGAAATGATACATCAAATTTTGCATTATGGGCAACCATAGGTAAGTCACCATACCAAGCAATAAATCTTTTAATTGCATTTTCTTCATTATCTTTATCTTTTAACATTTCGTCTGTTATATTAGTTATTGAAACAATTTTTTCTGGTAGCGGTCTTTGTGGATTTATTAATTCATCATAACGTTCAATTATTTCACCAGATTTTATTTTAACAGCACCTATTTCGATTATTGAATCTGCTCCACCGGCATTAAATCCAGTTGTTTCAAAGTCAAATACAACATAAGTTTGGTCTAGTAATATTTCTTTATTAGGTCTTAGAACAATATTTACTGTATCATCTATTAAAGTAAGTTCTGTACCATAAATAGCTTTAAATGGTTCTTCATTTTCTTTTAAATTTTTATTGTGTGATGTAACAAAATTAAATATATGTGGAAATGCTTGTACTCCGTTATGATCTGTTATAGCAATAGCTTTATGTCCAAAGTTAATAGCTTGTTTTAATAAGGCTTCTTCATCTGCTAAGCCGTCCATTTGACTCATTTTAGTATGACAATGTAGCTCAACTCTTTTTTTAGGAGCATCATCAGTAATTACAGATACTTTTTTTTCTATTTTTATAATATCTCTGGCATTTAAAACTAGTTCTTTAGAAAATTGATCATTCTTAGTATATCCTCTAATTTTAAACCAGTTTCCAGTCTTTAATTCTTTGCTTAGTCTTTCGTATTCATCATTTTCTCTTACGAATACTTTACAGTATATACTGTCTGAATAGTCAGTTATTTTTAAAGTTATAATTTTAAAGTCGGTTTTAGAGGAAGTAAAATAGTCTGTACCAAAGACAAATCCTTCAACAACAACATTGTTATCTTCACCAATGAGTGTCTTAATTTTTATGGGTTCTTCTTTAATATTTCTTCCTAAAATACTATTTGGATCCTTAGGTTCACGTTGGTATTTTTTTTCTGTTACTTTTTCTTCTTTACTAACTTTTTTTGTTTCTTTTTCAGGTATTTCTACTATTAAGTCTTTTTGTATTTCTTCTAAAATATTTTCTTGCTTGTGAATTACTATTTCAATGTCTTTTTCATATCCTAAGCATTTATAAAAAACATTTATCTTTTCTAGACATTTTTCTAGTTTTTCTTTTTCTAATTCATTGCTAACTACTAATATTAAAGATTCATTTTCTATTTGTAAACATTCTTTATATATATCTATTATTCTTAAATCTTCTTTTAGGAGTTTTAATAAATATGAATAGTATAGTTTATATATATATAAGTCTATATTTTTTATATTAAAAATAAAGTATATTTCTTTTGCATTTGAATCTAATAGGGATTTTTTTTCTTCTAATTCCTCATATATTTCTATTGGCAACAAGTTTTCTTTTTCTATAAATATATTCCAATTATTAGTATGGGAATTTATTTTAATTTTTGACATTTTAGCATCAGAAAAATATTGATAATGCTCTTTATCAATATTTATTTTATCTAATAATATTTTTATCTTTTCATCCATACTGCCACCTGCTTATTATAGTATTTTAATTTATTATATTAAATCTAATTGTTCTTCCCTAATTATATTTCTTTTTTTTGTTATACAATAATTTATAAATTGTAAAATATCCGCATCTTTTAGCTTTTTTTCGTATGGGAATTTCTCAATATCAAAAGATATTTTATCACGATTCATATATTTTATCATATTTTCTTTTGAAACACCTAAATACATTAACCAGAATGGATATATTTGGCGTTTAATATTTATTAATTTATCATTACCTAGCCAGTAATGACTATTATTAGTAATTATGGTTGCTAATTCATTTTCAACAGCCATTTCTATAATAGCATCAGCTATTAATTTATCTATTCCTTTATAATTATTTAATTCTTTTTGCAATATATTTTTTAATATAGAAATTATTAGTTTACTAGGATCATCTTCTGAAAGTTTTTTTCCTAAGATAATAACATTTAATTTTTGTGAGGAAATTGTTGGACATTCTAATAAATCTAGACGATTGTCTACTAGATATATGGAATATTCCTCTAGGTCATTTTTTAATATTTTTTGAAGATTATTTGATACTTTTTTATTCCATAGTTTCATAACTTCTAGGCGATATTTTTCGACTAATCTTAAAATTTCTTCATATTCTGTTGATTCTAAAACAATGTTATATATTGTATCATCATTAGGTATATAGTTTTTTACATCTTTTAAAATTGTTATTTTATCTTTGTATGTATTATTATATTGTTCTTTATATGTAAACCATAATTTTTGTTTTAATTTATATATAGGCTCAGATATTGAGGCTTGAAATAATATATTCCATATTAAAATATAATCATTAATTAAAAAGTTTAACTTCATTTTTACACTTCCTATAAATGTTCTATATATATAATAGCATAAATCATTCATGTTAAAAAAGGGCTTTTTAATTTTATTTTTGAAAAAATTAAAGACACTAGAAAGTATATTCTAATGTCTTAGTTAAAATAAGTTAACCAGATATAATATCCTGATGCTATTAAAGCTATTAGTACGATTAAAACTAAAATGATTTTTAGGAAAGTTGGCATACTTTTTTCTTTAAATTCATCATCCATTACAAAGTCTTTATCTGATAAATCCATGCTTCTTGTATAGAAGTCTGTATCAGCATCCTTTAAATTATCATCAAGTTTTTCTTTTTCTTCTTCTTTTAGTTTATTAGCTTCCTCATTTACTTTTTCAAGCTGTTCTTTATTTAAAACTTCTTGTGATAATTCGTCTTCATTGTTTTCTGGTTTTTCTACTTTATCAAGAA
Organism: uncultured Mycoplasma sp.; assembly: GCA_964538205.1. Classification (GTDB taxonomy): domain Bacteria; phylum Bacillota_I; class Bacilli_A; order RF39; family UBA660; genus CAG-877. Next base: position 2,348 of record CAZIFN010000046.1, on the reverse strand, counting down.
TATTAGTTGCCATTAAGTCACTTAAAAGATTAACACTTGTGGCTTGATCTATTTCACCAGCTAAAGTTTTCGAAGTAATTGTATTTATTAATTCTTTTAACTCATCATCATCAGGTCTATATACTCTGTTTAATTTTTCTTTTCGATATTTTTCTAATTCATCAGGATTTAGACTGGTTATAATATTATAGCTACTATTTTTTAGTTTTCTTTTTTCTTCTTTGTCATCTTCTTCTAATCGATTTTTTCTTGCTTCTTCTAATACTCTATTTACATCATAAATTCTGTTTTCCCTGGTTTTATATAACTGATTAAAATCATCCAACTCTTTTTTTACTTTTGGTACAGAAACATTTGTATTATATTCCTTAATTTGATGATAACCTTCTCTAGTATTGGCTCTTTTTTTTGCATTATCAAGATCAATTGCGTTGGCATTTGTTACGTCTGTAATACTAGTATACCTAGTGTTATTACCAATATTTTGATATAGTTCTTGATTTCTGTCTGATCGACTATATGTTTTATTATTTTCATCTTTGTACCGATCCATTCTACTTGGCATACTATTTCACCTTCTATTATCATAATTTTATCATAAGTTAAATAAAAACAAAATAAGATATTTTATTCTTTACGTAAAAGAATATTTTCGATATAATATTTCTTAAGGAGGCTATATTAATGAAAGTTAAAGTTAATCAAGAATCTTGTATTGGTTGTGGTGCTTGCTGTGCTATCTGTGATACTGTTTTTGAAATTGGTGATGAGAGCTTATCAGAGGTAAAAAAAGAGCAAATTCAAGAAGATGAAAAACAAGCTGTTAGAGATGCCGCTGATTCTTGCCCTACTGGTGCTATTGAAATTGAAGAATAATTTTTTATTCTTTTTTTATAAGTAATATTGGAGGAATAACATGATATGTCCTAATTGTGGCTTTGAAATGAAAGATAGTTTTTGTATTCATTGTGGATATATGTCAAATGGAAATTATATTAATAGTTGCGAGTCTAATGCTAATGTTTCTGATTTAGAAATATATTTAGGTGATAAATATAATAAATATCTTTACAATGAAAACTCTTTGTTTACTTTTTTACTTGGTCATTTATACTTTGGCTATCATAATTTTGTTTTCATAGGTGTTTTGGCGTTTTATATAGAATTTTTATGTTATTATTTTTTGCTTCCTATTTCAAATAAAATTACAGTAGCTGTATTTATTATGTTTAGAATTATTTATGCATCTTGTTCAAACATGATATGTTTAAAATTATATCAGAGGAAGGTTGATAAAATAAAAAGAAAAGATCCAAACGGTTATTTAAAAAAGCTTCAAGATAAAAATGGCAAAACTACTAGTATTTTGAAAATGATTATATGTGCTTTTATAAGTTTTGGATCTTGCGTTTGTATTTTTGTTTTATATATGATGTCAAAATAAAAAGTCTTTAATCTAATTAAGACTTTTTATTTTTCCGCTAAACTATATACTTTTTTTACTTCTTTTGGTGTTAATTTTCTAAATTCCCCTGATTGAAGATCTTTTAAATCAAAGAACCCTTCTTTTTCCCGTTTTAGCTTTATAACTTCAAAGCCTACACTTGAAAACATTTTTTTAACTTGATGGTTTTTTCCTTCACAAATAGTTATTTGAACTAAGGACGTATTTGTTTTTAAATCATATTTTTTAAGCTTTACTTTTTTAGCTACTACTGTTGTATTTTCATCAATAATTACACCTGTCTTTAGAATATCAATTTGTTCTTTTTTTATGATACCTTCTAGTTTTGCTAGATATACCTTTTCAACATTGTTGCTAGGGTGCATAAGAATATTAGCAAATTCTCCATCATTAGTTAGAATTAAAACACCTGTAGTATCATAGTCTAATCTACCTACTGGATAAATTCTAGCTGATGTTGGAATTAAATCTATTACGGTTTTTCTAGACCGATCATCAGAAGTAGTTGCTAATACACCTCTTGGCTTATTTAATAAATAATACTCTTTCTTTTCTTTTATGATTGGTTCATCATTTACTAATATTTTATCTTTATCTGATACTTTAGTACCTAATTTAGTCACTACTTGTCCATTTACTTTTACTTTTCCTTCATTAATTAATTCTTCTGCTTTACGTCTGGAAGCAATTCCTGATGCAGCAATTACTTTTTGTAATCTTTCCATTTTGTATCACCTCTATTTTTATTATACAATAAATTTGGTTGTTTGACTATTATATCAGAATTATGAATTTAGACAAGAATTTTTTTATTAAGGAAAATTAATATTTTTTCTAATAATATAAATGGAAGCAGTAATGATGTCTACCTCTTATCTTAATA
>CAZIFN010000045.1:0-7128 GCA_964538205.1 uncultured Mycoplasma sp. | reverse complement strand
GGATAACACATTTTCACTTTTTCTATTGTTCACTAAATTTCACCGGAACTCAAATCTTTTTTTAATACTTTACTACTTGTATCAGTATTACCTACTTCTATACTACCATCAGCAATACCTCTAACAACAATATTGTATATTCTAACTTCCTTAGGTAATTCTAAACTATCAATATATTCAAATGCTTTTAATTTAGTATCCCTATCTATTTCTTGTCTAACTCCATCAATAGAAATTTCTTCCTTATTTTTTAATAAGTTTTCTTCTTTATACCTTCTAGATTTACCATTATGGAATGTAAATTCTCTTATTTTTTCTAACTCTTCATCAGATACATTAAAGTTCTTTAAATATGCTGTAACAAATTCTCCAAATGGAGCATCAGTCATTAATACATAATCTAAATATGTAAAATCTCTTCTACCACCATCATCTAATTCTACTCCAGATATAATACCATTCGCAATACTTTTAACTGTATCTTGTGGAATTTCATATTTAAAAGCTTCCGCTCTTACTGTCTTAACTCTATCAATATATGCATCATATAACTCCCTATTATGTACCTCAGCATAATTAACAGCCTTACTCATAATATAAGGTTTAACACCAAAAAGTCTAAAAAATGATTTACAATTCATATGTTCTGTATCTAAATAACTATTAATTAAAGCCTCATATTCCTCTTTTAATTCTCTATCTTTTTGTCTTTTCTTATCTTCCTCATAAACCTTTACATCTTCTTCTAAAGTATGGCAAACTTCACCAATGATATCTCTTAAATCTGGATTAGCTTTCTTATCAAGTAAACCAAATATTTCTAAAGCATCATCTAAACTTAAACCTAATTTATTAATACAATCACCTAAATTTTCTTTTGCTTCAAAAGCAATACAAACATCACCAAATAAAGCCCAAGCATTAGATATCTTAAAACGTTTTTCATATCCAGTTAATACTTCATCAAAATCTCTAGGTAATACATATGGTTTAACTTTATCATTTGTAGCATATTTTAAATAATTACGTAATATTTCTTTTCTATCCATATAAGGACTACTCTCAAGTTCTTGTAAAAAGTCATCTAATAATTTTTGTGAACATCTAACAGAAACCCTAGGATTTAAATTCCATCCTGTAAACTCAGAACTATTTTCAAACCAAGTTTTTAACTTTTTAAATTCTAATAAATCACTAGCATCAACATTATTTCTAATAAAATATTCCATAGTCTCATCAACTGTATTTTGATGATTAACTAATTTCTCATAATATTTATCATAAATTTCTTTTCTTTTTGCTGCTTCATCGTTATATCTTTTACTAGCTATTTCATTACTCTCAATAGAAAAACCAGTCTCCCTGCAATACTCTTTAAATGATCTAGTATTTGATAATAAAGTAAACTCATATAAATAATTACCATTAATAATTCTTTCAAAATCATACCTAGAAAAAGCACTATTAATCATACGATACTGCTCAATAAAGTCTAAATCAGTAGAAACATAATCATCTTTTCTAAACTTCCTATATGATTTCTTAACAGAAGAAGAAAAAGCATCATCATTTTCTAACTCTAAACTACTATCTAAAAGCTTTCTTCTAAAATTAACTAAAATATTACCAAACTGATCAGCAGATAATCTTTTTCCTGTTTTTTCATAATCCTTAATAAAATTAATTAAATCTAAACTAGTTAATGAAACATCACTAAAAGAAGCATAGAAAGAATCACTAGACATATAATCTTTATAAGCAAAAGCTGCTATTAAATTTCTCTTTCTTTCTTCAACTGTACCAAGTTGTAATAATTTTTCTATTTCCTCTAATTGATAAAAAGAATTCTTATAATTAGGAATCTTACCTAAAACAAATTTAACTAAATTTAAATTATCATTATTACTAGTAAACTTATAATCACTTAATAAAGCCTCAGGATATCTATAAGCTTCTTTATTACTTGTATAAAAGACTAAATAATTATAAAGTCTCTCATAAATACTATCTAAAGCCTCTAAATATTCTCTATTATAATCATAACTATTAACATCATTCTCATAGTCAATATAATTTAACATTTCTGCAATTGTATTAACACCACAAAAATAATCTCTAGAATACACAACAGCATCCATCTTTTCAACTAAATCAATTGAAAATAAAGCCTTACTTCCATCCATAAATCCATTTTTATAAGCTAAAAACTTATCTTCTTCTAAATGTAAAGCCATATACATCTTACAAAATGAATCAAAATTATATGCCTTACTATCAAATAAATATTTAAAAATAGGTATAAACATTAATCCATTACCATCACTACTTAAAACCTTAGAAGTAGTATTCTTAAAAAACTTAGTAGAAAAATTAAAAAGATCCTCCCTCGTTATAAAATTTGGAAAACGTCCCACAAAAAAATCCTGAATATCATCTAAACTATATTTGTCTTTAAGTGAATATAAAAATTCATCACTATTAAAGCCCTCATCACTAACAGTTCCAATAAAATATTCATTTGCCTCATTTAATTCATTCTCAAAACTCTCTAATAATAATCTTCTAAAAGATTTCATAAACAATACACCTCTCCCCACAGTGATATAGATTATAACACAAAAGACATAACAAGTCAAAAAAAACTAATAAAAAAACTAAATCCTATCTTGGATCTAGTTCTAAAACCTCAATTTCTTCAACAACAGCCATTTGCTGTTCCATAATTATTTTCAATTTTCTTTTAAAGATTTTCATGTTTTTTTCTAAAAGCTCAGCTCTATTTTCAATTCTTTCAGCTTTTAATAAAGAATCATTAATAATTCTACTAGCATTACTTTTAGCATCACTAATGACCAAATCAGCCTCATTTCTAGCCATTCTTTTAATATTATCGCTTGCCTCTTCTGCCTTCAAAATTGCAGTTTGTAAAGTATTTTCTAATTTCTTATAATGCTCTAACTCCCGTTTTAAACTATCAATTTCCCTTCTTTGTTCTTTACATCTTGTAACAATACCTTCAGTTTGAGTTATCACATCATTAATAAACTGATTTACTTCTTCGCGACTATAACCATTGGTCTCATAACTAAATCTTTCCAAAATGATCACCCTTAACTTCTAGAAAAAATCATCTTCCTCATTATCTATCTTACTATCCTTCTTACTCTTACTATTAGTACTCTTATTAGCACCATCATCACTAATTTTACCTTCTACATTAACATTATTAGGTGTACAAAGGAAAATACCCCCACCTAATTTCTGCAAATCTCCACCTATTGCATAAATAGTACCATATAGAAAATCAACAATACGCTTAGCCTGATCAGGAGTAACTCTTTTCAAATTAACAACAACAGCGCTTCTATTTTTTAAATAATCAGCAATCTGTTGACTTTCTGAATAAGCTCTTGGCTCTAACAACATCATCTTACTACCAGCCATTCCATTTTCCGCATGATAATCTTCACGTGAAGTACTATAAAAACTTTCTTCAACTGAATCCTCTGTAGTCTCTTCAGAACCAACTAATTTATTAATAAATTTATCAAAAGCCATAATCTATCCTCCATAATATATTTAACTGTTAATTACTATAAACAATTTTAACATAATTAATTTTATTTTTAAAGTATTAAATAAACATTTTAACTAAATCGTCGTACTAGTAGGAACCTCAGCAAATTTAATAAATTTATTTTCACTACCAGCAATAGGTACCATTTCAGGTACTGAGCCATAATTATTATTAATCATTGTAGCCGTAGCATTATTATTACTATTAAACCAAACATCAACAATATCAACATTATTACTCATTGGTCTAGGATTAGGTAAATCTATATACATAGAAACAGGAACCTTAAAAGCATTACCAAAAGCAATACAATTACCAGGTTTCAAATTCTTTAATTGCTGAACAATCTCTATCGAAATATTAGGAACCATATTCTTAATATAATCAAGATCTTTTGGATGTAAAGTTCTCAAAATAACAAAATTAGTACACTGAGAAATACATGTATCAGAAAGTTCACTAGGTCTTTGTGTTATAAGTCCTAAAAAGATACCATACTTACGACCTTCCTTAGTTATTCTTTCAAATATATTATATCCAAGTAATAAAACATCATTATCCTTAGTAACATATCTATGAGCTTCTTCAATAATTATATGAAAAGCTCTACTACCTCTTGGAATAGTATTACTAGCTACATTAAACAACATTCTAGAAACAATCTTTGTAATTACTTTAGCAGTTCTATCATCTACATAGTTAATATTAAAATTAACAATTTGACACTTAGTACCATCACTAGCAGCTAAAAGACTATTAATATATTCTTCTCTTGTAATATAACTTGGATAAGAGAAAAATTCTTTATATTCACTATTTACAAGCGTATGCAATCTAACACTCAATATATTAGCATAATCAAATACTTTTGAACTCTTTAAAATACCTTCATTAATAAGAGCAAAGTCCATTGCCATCTCTAAATCAGAAAGAGTATAAAATGGATTTAAATCAGAAACATTAACCTCTTCTTCAACATCTAGTATATAACCATTAATAAATTCAACAACCAATTCCATCTCTTGCATCTTACCAGTTTTATCAATAAATAAACATTGTTTTAAAGTTCTAACATAACCAGGTTGAACAATTTGACTATTTAAATTTAAATCAACAGTATTAAACTTTGTAAGTACAGCTGTAACTTGATCCCTAATTTTAGTAGACTCATCACCAGATAACAAAATATCTTGAACAGCTCTCGCTATAATATCATTTTTTCTTCTAATTACTGTATCAGAACTACCAGAAAGAATAGGAACCAATTCTAACGTCTTTTCTATTATTGGCAACTGTGTTGGATTATCCGCATCTAGTAATAAAGCCAAATCATCAACATCTAATAACCAAACTGGAATACGCAATATATCACCATTAGTTGACCTAGTATTAGTTGTATAATACTTATAATTAAAAGATGGATTAGTACTATGTAAACTAGAAAATGCATTATTATATTCTCCAAACGCATCAAAGAAAAAGAAATTAGCATTATGAGGAACAGTAGAACCAATCATAAGTTTTTGTAATATTGAAGCAACAGTACAACTCTTACCAGATCCAGAATTACCTAACACTGAAAAATGATTACTAAAGAAATCATTAATATCAACATTTATTTTATAACCATCATAAACATTACTAGTACCAAAATTAGTTTGACCCGAAGTTACATTTTGATCACCTAGAATAAGTCCTAACTCAGGTAAAGTAACCATTCTTATATTAGACTTAAAAGAAGGTCTCTTAGAAGCACCTGGTATAAACATATTATTTGCTAACTCCCCAACAACAACAGCCGTCATTTCAGTTTGTGAAACATTAACAACTTCAGCAACAATATGCTTTACATCATCTTCAAAAACAACATGTAAGCCTATTAAATTTGGCTGTTTATTAATATCAATAGATAATTTTACTAAAATTCGGTTATCAACAATTTCTATAATTGATCCAATCACAATAACACCCTCTTCTATCCTATTATGATTATAACAAAAAAAGATAAGTTTGGAAAGGTAAAATTAAATTTTTATAAACAAAGAAAAAATACCCTCAGAATAAATCTAAAAGTATTTAATCTTCATATAATCCATGAATCTTTTGTCTATCAATATCACTAATATCATCTAACGTCCAATTATCATCATCATCTTTACTTAAATTAAAAGTAATATCATATTTTTTCTTATCAGTAACATTTTTTAGTTCTTTAATCTTATAATCAATATATTTAGCACTGCTTTCTAAAGCTTCTTCAATAATATTATCCTCATCTTCATCATCCATAAATTCATCTTTATGTTCACTATAATACTTTTTAGCCTCAGCAATAGAAGTAGCATAATCATAAACTTCTATTTCTACATCAACTGTTGCAGTTGAACCAGTTATCTCTTCATTTTTAACTTTATAAGATAAGTTTTGATATTGTTTTTCCATCAAACTACGATATTCTTTTTTCTGTTCATCAGACATATTATCATCTTCTGAAATAACACTATCAAGTTGTGCTAAAACTGTACTATCCATTTTCTGATATTTTCCTAATAACTCTTCTACTTTCTTTGTAGGTGTATTCATCGTATTAGTACATCCTACTGTTAAGAATAAAAGTAATGATAAACAAACTAATATTTTTTTCATAAATTCCTCCCATTAATAGAATTATCAAAAAAAACATTTTTATACACACAATTAAAACAAATCAAAATAAAAGACGCTTTCAAAAAACGTCTATTTATTAATATTATTCTTATTTTTTTGCATATCATTAGCAATTATACATGCATTAGCAGCTAAAACAGTAATCAAACTACCAACATTCAAACTATCACCAGAAGCTTGAAGAATAAATAAAGGCAGTGCAATACAATCAATAACTATAATAGTTATCATAGCTTTACTAAGTTTTTTCTTTTGCACTCCATTCTGCTGATATTGATTATTAAAACCTTGTTGCATTTGAAAATTATTAGGATTCATTTGTTGATTATTCATCATTTGTTGATTATTTATCATTTGCTGATTATTCATCATTTGTTGATTATTAACCATATTATTTTGATTCATATTATTATTTTGTACGCCTAAATTAAATCCACAATTTGAACAAAAAGAACTACCTGCTTCAACAAAACTATTACATCTAGGACAATTCATAATTTACCAACTCACTTTCTATACTATAGAAAGTATAGCATAGAAAAAACGTCAAAGTAAACTGTTAAAATTCACAATTACCTGGAGTTCTAGGATATGGTATTACATCACGTATATTTTCAACACCTGTTAAATATATCAATAATCTCTCAAAGCCCATACCAAAACCAGAATGATAGCAACCACCAAATTTACGTAAATTTAAATACCATTCAAGACCTGTTTTATCCATTTTTAACTCATCCATACGAGCAACAAGTTTATCATAGTCTTCTTCTCTTTGAGAACCACCCATAAGTTCTCCAGCACCAGGAACCTCTAAATCAACAGCAGCAACTGTCTTACCATCAGGATTTTGTTTCATATAAAATGCCTTTATATCCTTTGGC
>CAZIFN010000044.1:0-7495 GCA_964538205.1 uncultured Mycoplasma sp. | reverse complement strand
AAATCTATATCAATAATTTAAGTAGAAAAATTAAGATAAATGAACTAGAAAACTATGTTAAAAGCCAAAACAAGTGATTTTTAGACAAAAATAAAAAAGTTGAAAATAAAAATGTGCAATGATTGTGCACAAAATGTCTAAAAAACACAAAAATGCACAGTATTTTAAAAATATTGTGCATTTTTATTTACTTTCGGTTATTCATATGCTAAATTTTATTGAGGTGATGATAAGTGAAACCATTTGAAGCAGAGAAATTGCCAATTGAATATAATCTAGATAAAGAATTAATAAGTTTGATTTCAGAAGCAAATTTAAAATATGGAGAATATAAATCAAATTTATAAAATTGGAAATAATTATATTTAGGACTTAAATTTTTATTTAATTCGTTGACAATTATTAGTTTATGATGCTAGTGTTAATTTAATATTTTTATACTTGATATCACAAAAAAATGTGAGAGTATTTGATAACGCTATAATAAAAATGTACTAATGATTGTTATGGACATAATTGAAGTTGTTAATAACAATTTACTTATTCTTATTAGTTATATATGGCAAAATAAATGTTCGGAGGAAATATATATGGAAAAAACAAAAAATATTTGTAATGAATTTATTAATGGTTTAGATAAAAAGTATCATAATAGTGACGAAGTATTAGAAGTCAAATATAATTCTTTTATTGAAGAGAAAAAAGGAATTTCTAATGAAGAATTAGATAATTTATTAAAAGAATTTCCAGATATTCCTGAAAGTTTAATTGAGTTATTAAGATATTCTAATGGTACGGATATTTACTGTTTTCAATCTGATGTAGATGATGGAAAATATCCTTATTATTTAATTAATTCATCAGAAATGATTGAAACAAAAGATGATGTGAAAATATATTATTCTGATTATATATTAAGGAATCTTGATGATGCTTTAATTGATGAAAAAATTACAAATGATATCAATAATATTAAATGGCTATTATTCTCTAATTGTATGAATAATGGAGGAACATCTCAACTCTTTATTGATTTTACTCCATCAAAAACAGGTAAAGTAGGGCAAATTGTAAGATATTTGCATGATCCTGATAGTATTGTTGTTATAGCAGATAGTTTTGATGAATTTTTAGAACAAATTATAAATAGTAATTATAAATTTGTTGATGGTGAAATAGAAAGTAATAAATGGTTAAAACAACAATCGTCTGTTAGAGTAAAAAATAAAACAAAAAATTCTTTTTCTTCAATTGGAATATTATTATTTGGAATACTATCTATTTTAATTGGATGTATTGGTTTAGCGACATCTCATATTTTTATAAGTATTATTATGTTGTTATTTGGAGTAATATGTATGGCTATTTCAATTAGTCAAATAAAAAAATGCAAATAAGAAAGTGAAAATGTAGTATAATAAAGAATTAAATATATGTAGTATATCTTGTATCTTACTTATATTTGCAATAACATATTTATTAATTAAGATAATAGATATTTAATTATATTTTTGAAAAATATAGAGGTACTGATTGGATATAAAATAGTGTTTTTTGTATTGCTTCAAAAAGGTTAGGTTAGTGTAAAGTTGACAAATATATGTAAATATGATATGATTATATTGCGTTGAAGGAGAAAAGTAATCAAAACCGTTATTCGAGTGAGTTAGGTATAGTGTGAACTAATAATAACATTTGACGAAAGAACACTCCTGAGCAGACTACCGAAAAGAGTAATCTTAGTAGACTAGTCCGGATAGCAATCCGTTACCATATTGCTAGGTTTGTTAGAACTGAAAAGAGAGATTACTGAATAACAAGCCATTTATTTTAATAATAAATGGTTTTTAAGTAATAAATTAAGGTGGCACCGCGGATACCCGTATTCGTCCTTATTGTAGGATGATACGGGTATTTTTTATATAAAAAAGGAAGTGAGGAAAAGTATTTTAAAAAAGAAGAAATGCAAAAATTTAAATTAAGTCGATATTTAAGAATGTCTGATGATATATTTAAATATTATCTAAGTGATGTAAAGAAAAGCAAGAACAAAATATATTATGGAAATTATAGGTGATGTTGAGTTTGATTTAGAAACTTATAAGTTATTTATAAGGCAATTTGAATGTTCTGGTGGGAGATATGATGTATGGACTAAAAGAGAAACAATTAAGGGAATTTATGAGTTATCACAAAAATATCCTTTTCTATCAGCAGCAGCATTGGAAGAAATTTGGTTTGTATATATTCATGATCAATTTGAAGAATATGTATTAGATGAGGCTTTGGGTAAGTATATTGAACTTTATGGAAAGTCGGATGATGCTTTATTAAAATATATTGATTATGTAGATAAGATGGCTTTAGAATTTGATAAAAAATTTGTAGAAGAAGCATCTAAACTTGATATATATTGTAAAGATTATGATTATCATTTAATAGAACATCTAAAATATATAATTAAATCTCAACATATACCAGCAGAGAGAGTAATAAGCTTTCTTCCAAGTTATGAGTTAATTGCTAAAGATAAAGCACAATTAATTGACATAAGTACAAAAACAGGAATATATTTTGAAGTATGTTATCCAATTAGTTATCAAATGATAGAAAGTTTAGCAACTGGTGAAGGTCTGGATTGTTATCCAAAACAACCAAAATATTTGATTAATGGAACAACAACGATTGATACAACATTTACTAAACAAGAATTTTTAGATAGTATTCAAAAAGAAAAAGTAAAAAAACTAAAGAAGAAATAAGGAAGTGATTTTATGTCAGACGATAATAATAACAATAATAAGACATAAAGTGATTATAAAATTTCATTTTTATATCTATTTTATGTAACTACAATTAAATAAAATAGATATATCCTACAAGTATCTTAATTTATTTATAAATTTAAAATTAAAAATATAATTAAGAAAGAAGGAATTAAAAATGAAAAAACAATTAAGTTATTTAGAAACAATCAAAATGATTGATGAAATTAAAAAGACTTTTGAAAGTCAATTAGAAAAAAGATTAGGACTAATTAAAGTTGGAAGTCCATTATTTGTTAAAAAGTCATCAGGATTACAAGATGATTTATCAGGAGTAGAAGAAGCAGTTGGATTTGAAAAAAGTGATGAAAAATTTGAAATAGTTCATTCGCTTGCAAAATGGAAAAGAGAGGCACTTGGAAGGTATGATTTTCCTATTCATACTGGGTTATATACTGATATGAAAGCTATTCGAAAAGATGAAATAGTCGATGATATTCATTCTCTTTACGTAGAACAATGGGATTTTGAAAAAGTGATTGATAAAAGTGATAGAACAATAGATTATTTAAAGGAAACAGTAAAAACAATTTATAAATCTATAAGACAAACTTCGATAATAATGAAACAAAAATATCATTTTTTAACATTGGACTTACCAAAAACTGTTTATTTTATTACAAGTCAGGAATTAGAAGATATGTATCCTGATGATGTTCCAAAAGTGAGAGAAGAATTGATTGTAAGAGAAAAAAGGGCTGTATTTATAATTGGAATTGGTGATAAATTAAAATCTGGTATAGAACATGATTTAAGAAGTCCAGATTATGATGATTGGTCTTTAGATGGAGATTTACTTGTATATGATAAAACTCTTGATAGAGCAATTGAATTATCGTCTATGGGAATAAGAGTTGATGAAAAGTCTCTTATTACACAATTAGAAAAGTCAGATTGTTTAGATAGGCTTGAATTACCTTATCATCAAAAAATTCAAAAATGTGAGTTACCATATACCATTGGTGGTGGAATTGGTCAATCAAGAATATTAATGCTTTTGTTAGAAAAATCTCATATTGCTGAAATACAAGCATCTGCTTGGGAAGAAAAGACTTTGAAAGAATTAAAAGATAAGAAAGTTTTATAGAAAGGGTGAATAAAAATGGAAATTAAAAAAATTTATGATTTATATGAAGAATTATTGGATAAAGACATAGAAGTTCAGGGATGGATTAGAAAGCATCGCAAACAAAAAGAAGTAGGATTTATTGATTTATCAGATGGAACGTGTTTTAAAAAATTACAAATAGTTTATGATAAAAGTATGAAAGGATTTGATGATATTGCAAAAATTCATTTTGGATCATCTATTAAGGTGAAAGGTAAATTAATTTCTTCACTTGGGGAAGGTCAAAGTTTTGAGTTAAAAGCAAAAGAAATTGTTTTAATAGGAGACTGTCCAGAGGATTATCCAATTCAACCTAAGGCTCATTCTCGTGAGTTTTTAAGGGAACAAGCATATTTAAGACCGAGAACAACATTATTTCAAGCGGTATTTAGAGTAAGAAGTATATTATCAATTGCTATACATGAATATTTTCAATCACATGGTTATTTGTATTTGCATGCTCCAATTTTTACAGCAAGTGATTGTGAAGGTGCAGGGGAAATGTTTCAAGTAACAACTCAGGATTTAGATAAAATTGCTAAAGATGGAAGCGTTAGTTATGAAGATGATTTCTTTGGCAGGAAAGTTGGACTTTCTGTTTCAACTCAGCTTGAAGCAGAAACCTTTGCACAAGCATTTAGTAAAGTATATACTTTTGGGCCAACATTTAGGGCTGATAAATCACATACTCCATATCACGCTGCAGAATTTTGGCAAGTTGAGCCTGAAGTTGCCTTTTGTGATTTAGATGGTATTATGGATATAGCAGAAGATTTAGTTAAATTTGTTATTAAATATACTCTTGAACATGCAAAAGATGAAATGGAATATTTGGATAAATATGTTGAGGTTGGTTTAATTGACAGACTTACTAAAATATTAACGTGTGAATTTAAAAGGGTATCTTATAAGGAATGTATTGATATACTTAAGAAATCTGATAAAGATTTTGAATTTGAGCCTGAATATGGTGCTGATATAGCAAAGGAACATGAAAAATATCTAGCTGATTATTTTAAATGTCCATTTTTCTTAACAATGTGGCCTAAAGATTTAAAAGCATTTTATATGAAACAAGTAGTAGATGGAACAGTTGCATGTGCTGATTTAGAAATGCCTGGAATTGGTGAGGTGTTTGGCATGAGTCAAAGAGAAGACGATTTAGATAAATTAGTATCTAGAATGAAAGAATTGGATATGAAGGTTGATGAATATGAATGGTATTTAAAACTTAGAAAATATGGAACTTGTGAAAGAAGCGGATTTGGTATAGGTTTTGAAAGACTTCTTATGTTTATTACTGGAATAGATAGTATAAAAGATGTTACGCCTTATCCTAGAGTTCATAAAAGTTGTGAATACTAACAAATTATAATTAAAAGCAACTATTATTATAGTTGCTTTTATATTTTTAATTTTTATTGTTTACAAATCCTTTGAAATAGTAGTGTTCTCCATCATTACTTTCAAATGTATAAGTAATATTTGATAATTTATCTTGATTGTTTTTTACATAATCTTTTAAGTATGAATTAATTTCTTCTGCATTAGCATTAGGATTATTGTATTCATCTAAAATATTAATTTGATTGTAGTCTTTATAAATTTTATTTGTCATTATATCTAAAAATGCATATGCGGTTGTAATTTCTAGACTGTTTTTAGTAGCTTTATAATCAATAACTATATTGCTAACAAATTTAACACCAGTTCCACCACAACCAGTCTGTGAATAGTATTTACCATCACTTTCATTAAGAATATAGTCACCACAGCCTATGTTAAATGTAGTTTTTTCATATGTATTTGGACCATATATTTCTTCTACAGCATTTTTTAAAGTACTTTCTGATATTACATTGTATTGATAGTCTTCTGTTGTTGTAGTTTTACTAAAAACATAAGAACCTATATATTTTATTTTGTCAGATACAGTTAAGTCTTCAGAATTAATATAGTCTTTATTATATAGTAATTCACTTGGTCCGATACTGACTGGTAAAATGTAATTAACATATTTTTCTAATTCACTATTAGTAAATGTAACAGTTTCATTTTCATTGTTTTTTTGTGTTTCATTTTTTACATTGCTAGATTCTTTGTCATTTTGATTGTTAAATATTATACCTTTGTCATAACATATATAACATGCTAATCCTAATACAACAATGATTGCTGCTATAATTATAATTGTTTTTTTATTTCCTTTTTTATTTTCCATAATAACACCTCTTTCTTGGCATTATTATAACATTTATTTAGTGATTGATGATATTTTATATCTAAAAAAGTTTTAGGTTATTATAAAAAGTGTAAACTTGGTGTAAACTATTCTTTAACAATATAAATTTAATTGCATATAATTAAATAGAGAGGTTTTATTATGGAGAAAAACTGTAGATTTAGGAATTGTTATATACCTGGTCCAACTGGTCCTAAGGGTGAGGCTGATACTATACAAGTTAGAGATACCATTACTGTTGATGCTTCTATGCCGGCAAGAGTTATTGATACTTATAATTCAGGTAAGCACATTTTGGATTTTGAAATACCTTCGGCATCTTCTTCGATAGATGCTTTTGGATATAAATATAGTGATACTGGTACGGTTTTAAATCTAAGTAGGCAAAAGGGTGAAAAAATACCATTAAATAGAATTGGTGAATCGATAAAAATAGGTGTTAATTTAAATGATGATTTTGTTATTTTAGAAGATGGAATATATAAAATAGAATATTTTTTTTCTGGTTCTATAAGTAATGATACAGCTTTTTTTACTGAGATACTTCTAAATGATATAGTTATTGATGGTACTACTATTAGTAAGGATTTAATAACTAATACTGATAGTGACTTTTATGGTATGACTATTTCTAAATTAAAAAAGGATGATTTAATTAGTCTTAGTGTTAGAAGTAATAGTGATACAGTTCTTACTATGGCTCCGGATATTAATGCTTATGTAATTATTACTAAATTAGTTTAGTTTTTAGTATAATTAGTTTAAAATTACCTATATTAAATATAGGAGGATTTTTATGAAGGAAAATATTAATGCATTAGATGAGATGAATAAGGGTACTAATATGGGTATGGATGCTATTGACTTTATAATGGATAAGGTTAGTGATGCAAAGTTTATGAAAGTTTTAAATGCAGAGTATGGTAAGTATAAGAAGATGGCTGAAAGAATAGATAGTGTATATAAGAAATATAATGAGGATGATAATCCTCATGAGACTAATACTATGACTAAAGCTATGACTTGGTGGGGAATTGAGATGAAGACTTTTAATGATAAAAGTAATTCAAAAATAGCAGAATTATTATTAACAGGTACTAATATGGGTATAATTGAAGGAAGAAAAATTTTAAATAATAAAGAACTTGATAAGGAAGTTTCTAAAATTGCTAATGAGTATGTTAGAATGCAAGAAGAAAGTGTAGAAGTACTTAAAGACTATTTATAACCAGTTCAAAATAATGAATTGGTTTTTATTTTAGAAATTGCTCAAATTCAAAAGTAAATGCAACTTTTAAAAGTTAAATGCAACCTTTAGTA
>CAZIFN010000043.1:6961-7734 GCA_964538205.1 uncultured Mycoplasma sp. | reverse complement strand
CAGGTTTTTCAACACTTAGCAAAGATTTTTAATTAAAAACTGTCAAACTCGGGAGAAGAGATTGATAGATTTATAGATTCATTTTCTGAAAATATTAATCAGTTAAAAGAACTTTCTAGATAGAACTAAAAAGTTCTTTTTCTATCTTTACTTAAATTTGAAAATTGGATATAATTATACTTAGAATAGAGGGTGTTTGCTATGGAAGAAAAAGAAATGATTCAAGTTGTTGATACTTCTGGTAACAATACTATGGTTGAGCTTGTTACTTATTTAATTTCAGATGATAGATTAAAACAATATATTGTTTATACTAAAGGTGAAGTTAAGAGTAATGCTGGTGATCAAATTATTTATATTTCAAAACTTTTTAAAGATAGTGAAGGCTATAAAATTCAAGAAATACTTGATGATGCTGAGTGGAATGAAGTTCAACATCTTTTAAAAAGGATTGCTAATGCAAAGTAAGGAGATTGGATAATATGACTGATAGTACTGTTATTAGAGCAGAATTATGTGATTTTCTTTCTGCTCGCACTAAAAATTTAGTTAGAATCCCAAATATGGAGGATAGAGAGATATATATTCAGCTGCTTGTAGAAGCGTCTAATAAGATTGATGCTTTAAGTGATGTTTTTTCTCGATTTGATAAGGTTGATGAAATACTTGGTTTTTATGAACAAACTAAAGTTGTAAATAAAGTTGTTTATGAAAATGAAGTTCCAAATGAGGAAGTAGCTCCTAAAGAAGAAGTTAGTACTGATGTTCCAGTT
>CAZIFN010000043.1:0-6861 GCA_964538205.1 uncultured Mycoplasma sp. | reverse complement strand
AAGGAAGAAGTTCCTAGTGAGGTAGTAGCTCCTAAAGAAGAGGTTAGTACTGATGCTCCAGTTAAGGAAGAAGTTCCTAGTGAGGTAGTAGCTCCTAAAGAAGAGGTTAGTACTGATGTTCCAGTTAAGGAAGAAGTTCCTAGTGAGGAAGTAGCTCCTAAAGAAGAGGTTAGTACTGATGTTCCAGTTAAGGAAGAAGTTCCTAGTGAGGAAGTAGCTCCTAAAGAAGAGGTTAGTACTGATGTTCCAGTTAAGGAAGAAGCTTCTAGTGAGGTAGTAGTTCCTAAAGAAGAGGTTAGTACTGATGCTCCAGTTAAGGAAGAAGCTTCTAGTGAGGTAGTAGCTCCTAAAGAAGAGGTTAGTACTGATGTTCCAGTTAAGGAAGAAGTTTCTAATGAGGTAGTAGCTCCTAAAGAAGAAGTTAATACTGATGCTCCAGTTAAGGAAGAAGTTTCTAGTGAGGTAGTAGCTCCTATAGAAGAGGTTAGTACTGATGTTCCAAAAGAAAATGTAAATACTGTGGTTTCTAATTCATCTTTACCATTTGCGCCGGTTTTTCCTGATGTTTCAGAAAAAAAGAGTGAGGTTGTAGTTGATGATAAAATAAAGAATCCTTTTACTGATGTTTTTGCTGATTCAGGTAATTTAGTAGATGAGAATGCTAAAAATAATGAATCTTTTGCTTTACCGGCTGAAAATGTTACTAATAATTCTAATGTTGAGCCTAGTATGAAGATACTTAAGTTAAAAGCTGATAAGGTTAAAGCTATTTTAGTTAGTAAAAAACAAATTGATAAGCTTAAGGCTTCTAAGGAACTTCAAAAAAATGCTTTGGACTTTGGAGTAGTACAGTCTGATAATAATAATACAGTTTCTAACATTAGTGATATCCAAAGTAGTCAAGCACAGATTGAAGAACTTATGAATAAGGCTAGTGCTTTGTATAAAGAGGGAAAAGTTCAGGAAGCACAAGAATTGTATGCTAAAATTAGTGAGTTAAATAAAAATATATCAAATTAATGTTTACTTATATAATTGTAAAGAGTTGGCTTTTGCTAGCTTTTTTTTTAGCTATTTGTTATAATCCTGACTTTGACAGTTTTAGAATAAAAAACCTCTCAATCCATTTATTTATAAGGGTTTGCTCATTTTTAAGCGTTGCGTACGTTTTACGAAAAAAAATTATAACTTAAAAATTTTTTATAATTATATTTATTTAAATAATCAAATTTGATATAATTTACTTATATATTAATAATAGTAAAAAATGTTAGAATCCTTATAAAATAAGGGATAACACAAAAAATAAAAACGTACGCATATTTTTGAACAATAAAAAAGCTCATAAAACATTGAAAAATAAGGCTTCAATAAAACTTTGTTTAAAAAAACTGTCAAACTCGGGTGAGTTAAATAAAAATATATCAAATTAATGTTTACTTATATAATTGTAAAGAGTTGGCTTTTGCTAGCTTTTTTTTTAGCTATTTGTTATAATCAATTTATAATGGAGGATTGAGATTGTGAGTAATAAGGCAACTAATATTTTGGCTAAAACTTTAATTGTATTTGCTTTAGTTCTAATTTCTTTTGGTGTATATTTAGATTTTGAAGAAAAAAATGCTCATATTGATCCTGTTACTGATGTTGTAAAAATTATTGATAAAGAAAATTCTATAATTATTACTACTCAAGATGGTTTACCTCCTACGTATGATGATAATAATGATTCAGCAGTTGATGGTACTTCTGATAATGAATCTAGTCTAGCTACTGAAGCTACTAATAATACAAATAATAGTACTTCTGGTAATAATTCTACTATTAATTCTGGTAATAATACTTCTGATTATAGTAATGTTACTCCTAATAATAATTCTTCTGATAATAGTTTTTCTGTATCAAATGTTAGTGATGAAAATAATAAGTTAAGAAAGAGTATTGAAGATTTATATGGAGTTAAAGTTTTATATGGCTCTGATACTCAAGGTTATACAATTGGTAGTATGAGTACTGTTGTTCTTTCTGATGATGAGGTACAATCAGCTTTGATTCAACTTAGTTCTGCTTTGAGTGTTTATCCAAGTGATTTTTTTAGGGAGTTTGCTAATAAGAATTTGAGCTTTTATTTTTATCTCATAAAGAGATATAGTGCTAATAATGTTACTGGTGTTACTGATTTTTCATTAAAGAAAATTAATATTTCTATAGCTATGGATTTTCCGTTTGGAGAGAGTTTTCATCATGAAGTATTACATGCTGTAGAACATTATATTAATCTTTCTGGTGGAAAGTTTACTTCATGGAGTAGCTTAAATCCAAATGATTTTTCTTATGGAAACGAAAATTCTAATTATTCTTATAGTGTTACAGGTTCGCCTTCTTCTTATTTTGTTAATAATTATGCACAAGTTAGTCAAAGTGAAGATATGGCATCTACTTTTGAGTACATGACTTCTAGCACTAGGTATAATTGTTTTGATTCACATAGTTATCCAATATGGCAAAAATCTGATTATTTATCTAGAATGATAGATACTTATTTTACTACTGTTACTCCTGAGGTTATTGATTATTGGGAAAGGTATGTTTATTGAAAGGATTATATGAAAAAGATATTTATAAATGATGATAATTTGGAAATTAGTGATTTAGATTATGAGGTTATTAGAGTTAAAGGATTTGTTGTTAATAGTAAGAATGAAATCTTGATTGCTTTTAATAATAATACTTATCAATTCCCTGGTGGTCATGTGGAACTTAATGAGAATAAAGAAGTTGCTTTGAGTAGAGAACTTAAGGAAGAACTTGGTATTAATATTGCATCTATTAGTGAACCTTTTATGGAAATTGTTACTTATGCTAAAAGATATTTTGGTACTGATAAAAATGTATGTAATAGAATATTTTATTATAGAATATTATGTGATGATGCTCCTAATTTGGAAGAAACTGATTATGATGAGTTAGAAAGACAGACTGAGTTTAAGCTTTTTTATGTTCGTATGGATGAGTTAGCGGATTTTTTGAATAATTGTTTAAGTGATGGCACTATAGATATAGATATTGGAAGGGAAATGCTTTTGGCGTTAGAAGAATATAATTATTTATTTGGTGTTGTTATATAATGAATGTATTGGTTATACTTGTGAAAAGGTTTTAAAGAATAATGGTATTTATTCTTTTTTCTTGCTATAATACTTTTTGAGGTGATGTTTCTTGAAATTAATTGTTAATGATTTATCTAAAAGTTATGGACAAAGATTAGTTTTGAATGATATTAATTTTGAATTTGAATCTGGTAAGATTTATGGACTTATTGGTCGTAATGGTGCTGGAAAAACTACTTTTTTTAATTCTTTAAATTCAGATATAGATATTAATTCAGGTAAGTTTTATTTAGAGGATGAATTTGGTAAAAATGAACTTTTAACAACTAACATTGGTTATGTTGTTTCTACTCCCGTAGTTCCAGAGTTTTTAACTGCTAGAGAATTTTTGGAGTTTTTTATGGAAATAAATAAAGATAAAATTGATAAGGATAAAACTGTAGATGATTATTTTAAATTAGTTAAGATTGATAGAGAAGATCAGGATAAATTATTAAAAGATTATTCACATGGAATGAAAAATAAAATTCAAATACTTATTAATATAATTGCTCATCCTAAAGTTATTTTGTTAGATGAGCCATTGACTTCTTTAGATGTTGTTGTACAGGATGATATGAAAAAGTTATTTAAGTCTTTGAAAAATGATCATATTATTATATTTTCAACTCATATTTTAGAAATTGCTATGGATTTATGTGATGAGATTATTATACTTAATAATGGAAAGTTAGATTTTATAGAAAAAAGTAATTTAAATACAAAAAAATATAAAGATAAAATTATTAATAGTTTGAAGGATAAGAAAAATGATTAATACTTTAAAAATGGCTTTAAAGATAGATTTAACTTATGCTATAAATGCAAACGCTTATCAAATTAAAAGATTACCTATATTTAGAAATATTTTTAATGGTGGAAGGTATGATTTTAAATTAAAGAAGTTTGCAAGAGTACTTAGTATTTTATTGTCTGCTTTAAGATTTGTATTTTATAGATTATTATATTTTTTTGTTTTATATTATATAAGTAGTTTAATTAATAGTTCAAATGTTACTAAAACTTTTATATATATTTATTTTATATTTACTTTTATTGGAATGTTTATAAATAATAATGTTTTAAGTACTAATAAGAAAAAATATTTTTCAATAATATTATTTAATATGGATGCTAAAAAGTTTATGAAAGCTACTTTTGTATGGTCTTTATTTTTATCTTTAATACTTAATTGTCTTGGCTTTTTAGTGTTATCTTTATTTTTAGATTATTCTTTTTTAGATTGTTTAATCCTTATTTTATTTAGTATGTGTGCTAGAGTTGTAGGGGAAGTTATTAGTGTATTCTTTTATAAGAAAAAAGGCTATTTATTTACTGCTAATTATAAGAATACTCTTGTAGTTTTATTTATATTTTTTGCACTTGCTAGTTTACCTTTTTTTAATATTTTTATATCTAATGTAGTTATTTATTATACTTTCTTTATTTTCTTAATTCTTAGTGTTTTTGGATGTATATATTTAATGAATGTTAAAGATTATAAGCTTATATATAAGAAATTATTTACGGAAAAGGCTGCTATCTCTAGTAAGGATATAGACTCATATGCAGGTGATATGGTTCAAATTAAAGATAAGGATAAATATATAGCTAGTTATAAATTGTCTGGTAAGAAAGGGTATGATTTATTTAATACTATTTTTTTTGAAAGGCATAGGGAAATATTAATTCGTAGTTCAAGAAATACAGGAATAATTGCTTTTATTTTGATTGTTGTTCTTGGCGTTTTAACATTTTATAATAAAGATATAAGTTTTACTGTTCATGATTTTATACTTAATAGATTAGGTTGGTTTGTAGTAGTTATGTATATTATTAATAAGGGTTCTACTGTTACGCAAGCTATGTTTTATAATTGTGATCATGCTATGTTAAAATATAATTTTTATAGAGAGCCTGATGTTATAATTAGTTTATTTAAAAAGAGATTATTTACACTTATTAAAATTAATTTATTACCAGCTATAATTATTGGAATTGGTTTTTCTGTTTTACTTGCTATTACGGGTGGAGATTTAATTATTAATTATATTACTATTCCATTATTTATTATAGTACTTAGTATATTTTTCTCTGTGCATTATTTAGTTATGTATTATTTAATACAACCATATAATAAAAATTTAGAAATGAAAAGTTTTTCATATACATTTGTTTCATTTATTACTTGTGTTATTTGTTATTTATTTAGTAATTTGAGGGTATCTTCGTTATATTTTTCTATTTTTGGTATTATATTTACTATAGGATATATAGTGTTTGCGTTGAAGTTAGTTTATAGAAAAGCTCCTATTACTTTTAAGATTAAGTCATAATTTGACTTTTATTAGTAAATTTAGTAGAATTATTATGTTAACTATTATTCAATAATGAGGTGAATATTGTGAAAAAAACAAAAATTATTAGTTTTGTTTTGCTAATAATGTCTGTTTTAATGGTTTCAATTGGAATTAAATTAGAAGAGAATAGTTTGAATGTTTCAAGTGGACTTTCTTATAATGAGATAAATATTAATAATATTGCGGCTGTGGATAGTTTTTTAGCAAAAGATGGAGAACTTAAGTATCGTGTTGATAATTCTTCTATTACAGCAATTGATATGGAGACTGCTCCTGCTTCTGTTATTGTTCCTGAAAGAATAGAGGTATTTGACGGGTTAACAATAGAAGAGTTAGCTCTTAAGTTAGATAATAATTTGGGTACTGATATATTAGCTGGAAAGGGATACTTTATAGCTGTTAATTGTTTGGAATTAGGAGTTAATCCTTATGTTGCAACGGCTATAATATTACATGAAACAGGTTGTGGAAATAAGTGCTCTAATTTGGCTAGGTATTGTAATAATGTTGGTGGTCAAAAGGGTAGCCCTGGTTGTAATAATGGTAGTTATAAGAGATTTGATACTTTAGACGAAGGTATTTTAGGTTTTATTAATAATCTATATAAAAATTATTATAGTCTTGGATTAGATACGGTTGAGAAGATAGCACCTAAGTATGCAGAGGGTAATACTTGGGCTTCTAAGATTAATTACTTTGTTAATAAAATTCAGAATAGTTAAATAATTAAATAGGGTTTGTAGTACTTGCCTTATTTTTTTATTTATAGTAAAATAAAGTAGCTTTGAGGTGATATGATGATTCAAGTTAATAATGTAAGTTTGAAATTTGGTAAGAGGACTTTATTTGAAGATGTTAATATTAAATTTACTGATGGTAATTGTTATGGTTTAATTGGTGCTAATGGTTCTGGAAAATCTACTTTTTTGAAGTTATTGTCTGGTGAAATAGAAACAACAACTGGAGAAGTTTTAATTTCTAAAAATGAACGTGTTTCAATTTTGAGACAGGATCATTATCAATATGATGATAAGAGAGTTATTGATGTTGTTATTCAAGGAAATGAAAAATTATATAAAATTATTGAAGAAAAAAATAAGATGTATGCACAAACGAAATTTAGTGAAGAAGATGGTATGAAGCTTGCTAATTTAGAAGCTGAATTTATGGAATTAGATGGTTGGAATGCAGAATCTGATGCAGCTACATTATTAAATAATTTAGGTATTTTAGAACAATATCATTATGTTAAGATGAATGAAATTGCTGTTAAAGATCGTGTTAAAGTTTT
The DNA here is from genome assembly GCA_964538205.1 of uncultured Mycoplasma sp. Taxonomy (GTDB): domain Bacteria; phylum Bacillota_I; class Bacilli_A; order RF39; family UBA660; genus CAG-877. Next base: position 61 of record CAZIFN010000043.1, on the reverse strand, counting down.
ACTTGCTCAAGCATTATTTGGAAATCCAGATATTTTACTTTTAGATGAACCTACTAATAGT
>CAZIFN010000042.1:0-8391 GCA_964538205.1 uncultured Mycoplasma sp. | reverse complement strand
GGAATTTTGATCGGTGACGACCAAAGCGACAAATTGAAAATTTGTCTTTTGTTCTAATTTTTTTCTTAATAATAATGTTTTGTGTAGATGTAAGAAGAATGAATCAAAATAAGCCAGTTATACTTAGTACCTGGGATTATGATTATACTCCAGCAATTGACTTGCATGAAACAGAAATTTATTGGGCAATAAAAGATTATCTTGTTAAAAAAGGTGATAGTGAAACGGAGTATCATGCTGGGTCAAAAACTTTTGTAGGTATGAGAGTTTACTTATTAGATGAAAAAGTTAGGAATAAAGAATACTTTGTTTATGCCTGGGTTAGGGAGTCTAAATATTATCTAGAAAATGAAGAATTAAAGGAAGATTCAGCATCATCTATTCCATATAAGTTTGTTGTTAAAAAGAATAGTAATGGATATTATGTATCTGATTTTAAAATGCCTAGGGATGGTAATTTATATCAAAAAGATATGAAGAATATTTTTCCATACTGGGTAAGACAAGATATGAAAAGTGTAGATACTGATGGAACAAAGCAAAAATTGAGTTTAGAAATAGAAGAACAGGCAAAATTATATTTTCATAAATAGTGATATGATAAAATAAAAGTATAGGATAATAAATTTAGTGGGAGGTATATAAATGAGTAAAAAGATAGGATTAATTTTAATATGTGGTATTTTAGTTTTTAGTGTTTCTGGATGTAAGGATAAGAATAGAGAAAATAAGAGTGAGAAAAAGGAAAGTACTGAGAGTGTTGAGATTGTAGAAGATGTTCTTGATTCTAATGCTTCAGATGAGTCTTTAAATAATAGTGAAAATGTTACTGATGTAGTAGTTGAAGAAGAACTATCAGATTCAAATAATAATATAGAACAGCCAGCAGTAGTAGAACAGCCAGTTGTAGAAAGTCCTAGTTGTACACCTAAAAAGTTTGATAATACTTATTCATATGTTTATTCAACAAAAGATGAATGTAAAAACAATGGATATTCTGTATTTGAAACTTTAGATGATTCATTATTTTCTTTTGGATGTGATGAAATTGTAGATGAGTGTGGAACAACTTGGTACGGGTTATATTTTCTTCGTTATTCGGATGGTTCGATGGTTAAGGTTTATTATTAGTTAAAATAATATGAAATATTTTTTATTTCTGCTTTTGATAAAGTTAAATAACTTTAATAATGACTTTTAGTATATTGATTAGTTTGAAATATAACTAATCTTTTTTAATGCTCATATTACAAAACTGTAAGATGTGATGATATTTTTGATGATATAATATGTATAGGTTGGTGATTTATGTTTATGAAAATAATGATTGTTGAAGATGATAATTCTATTAGAGATGAACTTTATAATTTACTTATTAATGCTGGTTATGATGTAGCAATATTAACTAGTTTTTCTAATGCAAAAGAAGAAATATTAAAAAGTAATTCTGATTTAGTTTTACTTGATATAAATATTCCTTTTATAAATGGTGAGTTATTATTAAAAGAAATTAGAAAGGAATCTAATATTCCTGTGGTAATGGTAACTAGTAGAGTAAGTGAGGCTGATGAGGTGTTATCTATTTCTTATGGTGCAGATGACTATATAACTAAACCTTATAATCCTACTATTTTACTTTTAAGAATACAAAATATTTTTAAGAGATTAGAGAAAAAATTAGATATTGTTAAATATGGTGAATTAAGTATTGATATTAATCGAGGTATTATTTTTAAAGGTGATTTAAAGGAAGAACTTACTAAAAATGAAATGTTAATATTTAGTTATATGCTAAATAATAAAGGTATGTTAATTACTCGAGATGAGTTAATGACTATTTTATGGAATAATGAAGAATATATAAATGACAATGCTTTAACTGTTAATGTAAGTAGATTAAGAAGTAAACTATCTATATTTGGCTATGATAATAAAATAGAGACAAAGAAAGGACAAGGTTATATTTTGTTATGAAATTAGGAAGATATTTAAAAGATAAAACTATTTTAATAATTATTCTTATAGTTAATTATTTTATATTAATTAATTTACTCTATGCTTTTAAAGTAGATATGTCTTTAATAATTGTTTTTAGTTTTATATTTATAGCAATGTCTATTTTTATTATTTTATTTGATTATTTTAGAAAGAAAAGTTTTTATAATGAGTTTATAAATAGGCTTGAAGAGTTGGATAAAAAGTATTTAATTTTAGAAATAGTTGATAGACCAATATTTTATGAGGGTGAACTACTTTATCAAATATTATATGAAATAAATAAATCTATGCTTGAAGAAGTTAATGATTATAGTAGTAATATAAATGATTTTAAAGATTATGTAGAAATGTGGATACATGAGGTAAAGATTCCAATATCTAGTTTAGTATTAATGTGTCATAATAATAAGAATAATATAGATAAAAAGTACTTAGAGCAAATAAGAAAATTAGATAATTATATAGATCAGGTTTTATATTATGTTAGAAGTAATTATACGGAAGAAGATTTTATTTTTAAAGAAGTTAAGTTAGATAAAGTTGTTAGTGATGTTTTATTAAAAAATAAGGATGATTTACTTGAAAATAATATTGCAATAGATGTTAATTTGAGAAAAATAAGCATTATGACAGATCCTAAATGGTTAGAGTTTATTATAAATCAAATTATTAATAATAGTATTAAATATAAAGATATAAAAAAAGATAGGTCATTTATTAAGATATATGTTGTTGATAAGAAGGATTTTGTATCACTATTTATATATGATAATGGTATAGGAATTAAAGAAAATGATATTAAAAAAGTATTTAATAAGTCATTTACTGGTGAGAATGGAAGAGAAAAAACTAAATCAACTGGTATGGGACTTTATATTGTGAAAAAGTTATGTAAGAGATTAGGTCATACTATAAGTATTAAGTCTAATTATAATGAAAGTACAACTGTTGAAATTAGGTTTGGTAAAAATGATTTTTATAAAAATATTTAATATTACAAAATTGTAATGCATTTGTAATATTAAACGAGCGACAAATAATTTTATATATAATAAAATGATATACGGAAAGGGAGAAATAATATGGAAAATATATTAAAACTGGAAAAGTTAGAAAAATATTATGGTAGCAGGTCAAGTTTAACTAAAGCTATTGATAATATTTCTTTTGAAGTTGAAACTGGTGAGTTTGTTGCGATTATGGGTGCATCAGGTTCAGGAAAAACTACACTTCTTAATTGTATATCAACAATTGATAAAGTAACATCAGGTCATATATTTGTTGATGGTGAAGATATTACAAAACTAAAAGGAAATAAGTTAAATAAATTTAGGAGGGAGCAATTAGGATTTATCTTTCAAGATTTTAATCTATTAGATACCTTAACGGCTTATGAAAATATCGCTCTTGCACTTTCTATTCAAAATGTAAGTGCTAATGAGATTGATGAGAAAATAAAAAAGGTTTCAAAAGAATTAGATATAACTGATATTCTAAATAAATACCCTTATCAAATGTCAGGAGGACAAAAACAAAGAGTCGCATCTGCTCGTGCAATTATTACAAATCCTAAATTAATACTTGCTGATGAGCCTACAGGAGCATTGTTTAAATCCAAAAAATATAATAGTTGTAATTTAAGGCCTTTATATTCCTTATAATACTAAATAAATTAATATTCATTGATATAGAAAAAAATCTATATCTTTTTTTATTACAAATATTTTTGTCAAAGAAATAATAAAGGGGGTTGATAAAATGACAAATGAAATAATAAAAGTAGGAACTTTTTTTAGTGGAATAGGATCACCGGAAAAAGCTTTAGAAAGATTAAAAAGTGAAGGACATATTAAAGATTATAAAGTAGAATTTTTTTCAGAAATAGATAAAAATGCAATTAAAAGCTATTGTGCAATTCATAATGTTGATGAAAGTTTAAATCTCGGTAGTATAACTGATATTAAAGGTAAAGATTTACCATATTGTGATTTATGGATAGGTGGTTTTCCATGTCAAGATATATCTTGTGCTGGTAAGATGAAAGGATTTGATTTTACAAGTTCTACAAGATCATCACTTGGTTGGGAGATGATTAGATTACTTAAAGAAGCAAAAACAAAACCCAAATATGTTATATTTGAAAACGTAGCTATGATAACAAGTAAGAAATTTAAGGAAACATTAAACTTATTTAAAGAAGATTTAATAAGTTTGGGATATACATTGTATGATCAATTATTAAGTGCTACTGATTATGGAATACCTCAAACTAGAACGAGGTATTTTTTAGTTGCAATATTAGATAATCAAAAACAATTTAGATTTCCAGATAAAATAGAAAGTGATGTTATATTAAAAAATTTTCTTGAAGAATTTGTTAAAGAAAAATATTACTTAACAAATTCTAATTATATAGAAAAAGGTAATAAAAGGGTATTTAAACATAAAAGCAGAAATGGTATTGAGTATGAGATTGATATGGATAAATACTTAATTGGTGGTGTTTGTGGAATCGATAAACATACAAAGTTTGCTATATCATCAAGATTATTTTCTATTTATGGTAATTCACCTACATTGACGGCAAGCAATACATCGGATAACAGTAAAATTGTTGTAGAAAGTGAGGTAGAATAATGAGAATCAGAAGGTTAACACCAAAAGAAACGTGGAGGTTAATGGGATTTGATGATAATGATTTTGAAAAAGCGAGTAAAGTTTGTAGTGAAACTAATCTTTATCATCAAGCGGGAAATTCTATTGTAGTGAATGTAATGTATTCAATTTTAAAAGAATTACTAAAATAAAAAGATGCTATTTTGCATCCTTGTTATTCTCCATAAGTTTTTCATAACCATCAAAAAATTTTCTAATATCAAAATTATATTTTTGAGATAAAAAGAAAAGGGTATCTAGTGAAATTCCTGTATCTACATTAGGACTTTCAATGTGTGATATAAAACTTCTACTCATATCAGTATCTTCTGCCATTTTTTCTTGAGACTTACCAATTATATCTTTTCTTATGGATTTCATATTTTGTCCTATAAGGGCAAAAAGTTCATAAGTATTTTTCACAAAAATCCCTCCTATATATAATTTTATAGGAAATATTGATTTTATACTGCTCTCTTATAAGGAGCAATTTTGTTGCGCGGTATTAATACTTTTGTGTTATAATTAAATTGGCACGAAAAAAGAATACTTTAGATTGTATTCTTTATCGCCTAGGAATACGACGATTTTCAATATTTTTCCTTTTCTCAAATAATTGGAAAAGTTCAACATTAAGTGTAGTTGCGATGTGATCAATATAGTCGATTCTAGTATTTCTTTTAGCATTTTCTAAATTAGATACATAAGTAGGTGTAGTTCCAAGTTTATCGGCAAAATCTTCTTGAGACCAACCTTTTTGTAATCTATAATACACAATATTATTTGCTAAAATATTACGAGCATTTGATTTCAATTTTATTGTCATCACATCCTTCCTTTTTACTTACTACTATTGTAATAAGTTTATGAAAATTGAACCATACCAACTATGTAGTAAGTTATCTTAATTATAGTAAATTAAAAAGGGAAAAATGTTAGATTTTGTGCTAAAACAAAAAGGTAGATATTTTATAAGAAAAGGAGCTAGATATGAACAAAGAAAATTTAAATAGATATGTTAAAGAAATATCTGATATTTTAGACGGTAAAATTAAAACTATTACCTCAATTGAATATTACTATGATTTAGAAAAACTAACATCTTCACTAAAAGATTTATCTGATATAGAAGCTGAAAATGTTTTAGAACAATTGATTAATGAAAAACTAGAACAAATTAAGAAAAGTAATAAAGCAGATAAATTTAGAGAAAATAATAGGCTTGTGGATGATGTAACTGAATTCTTTTATGATGATAAGGAAGAAGATGGTGCTATTGTTGAAGAAGGAAGTTGCATAGCAACGGATTTAATTTTAAAAACAATAGGTATAAATGGTAGAAAAATTGAATTACCAGTAAAGATTTCATATATAAAAGAATATTGTATAAGTAATATTATTGAGGAAAAAGATATAAGAAAAACGTTGTTGTGGATAGTCTTAGAACTATCAGTTGTAAGTTATTTTTTGAACAATTAAAAATAACATATATAAGTAGTAATTAGCAGTACCTAAATCTACCTTTTTAAGACACTTCTAATACTATGGAAGTGTTTTATATTGTAATTAAGTTATATTTATATAGAAAAGGTCGTGATTTGATGTTACAAGTTAGTAGAGCCAACAATCTTAAAGTTCCAAAAACATTAGAAAATACTATTGATAATTTAAATAGTGTTGATGACAAAGTTGCAGTAAAACAAGCTCTAGCAACAGCAAATAATCAAAAATTTAATAAGAATAAAGTAAAAGAAAATGTTGAAAAAGATGGTGAGTTAGAAAAAATTGAAAAAATTCCATTTAATGCAAATGATTTAATGGTTATTACAGTTGTAAAAAAATTAGGAGCTTATATAATTGCAGTTACTGAAAAATCTCCAGCTAAATATAGAGGGGTGTTTGTTAATCGTATGCAAAATTTATCATTAGAAATATTAGAGTTGCTTTTACAAGCAAATTTTGTAAGAATAGATTGCTTAGATAATAAAAAAAAGAGAGAAGAATATCAAAAGGATGCAATAGTAAAGTTAAAAATGCTAGGTTATATATCAATGGTAGCAGAAAATTCAAATTGCATTTTATCTAGGCAATTTAAACAAATCTCTATTCAAATTGGTGAATCTATTAACTTGATAGCTGCATGGAAGAAAAGCGATGATTCTAGATGGAACAGTCGTACAAATAATTAAAGGATTTTAAACCGAAAGGTTTTTAATTAAGTAAATAATTTATTCTAGCGGCTTTGCTTGTGTTGCGCCTTCGGCGCAGGGCTGTGTCTTTGTCCGCGCGGTCAATAAGAATGGTAATAGGAACAACAAATATAGATACAAACGCAATGGTGCTGTTCGCCCAGATTTGCTTTTGAAGAGATTATAAAATCTAAAAAACAGGTCAGAGAAATATATTTTAAGTAAAATATATCAGAACTTTAAAGCAAAGGAATTATTTACTTTTCTAACCGCTATAATAGTGCGGTGGATAAATTTTAGTGCTCACACCAACAACAATATGTATGTATTTTTGAAGGTTAAAAAGGGGCACTTTTTTGGTGGTGATTATATGAATTTAGAAAATATATTTAGCTTTGAAAACTTATATGATGCACATAAAAAATGTAGAAAATCAAAACAACATAAAGGTGAAGTTATAAGATTTGAAGTAAACATTTCAGAAAATATTTATAAATTACAAAAAGAAATAATATCGAGGAAATATAAAGTAGGAAAATATAAGGAATTTATAATATACGAACCAAAAGAAAGATTAATACAAGCTCTTCCATACAGAGATAGGATTGTATTAAGATGTTTTTGCGATAATGTTTTAATTCCAAAGATTGAAAAAAAATTAATAAATGATAATGTTGCTTGTAGAAAAGGTAAAGGAACAAAATATGGAATGGATAGATTGAAATATTTTTTGCAAAAAGAATATTTTAAGAATAATGATAATAAAGTTTATTATTTGAAATGCGATATTCGTAAATATTTTCCTAGTATTAACCACAATATTTTAATAAATAATCTAAAAAAAATTGACTTTTCAGATGATGAGTTTTGGTTTATAAACAAAATTATAAGTGAACAACCTGATAATTTAGATAAGGGTTTAGCATTAGGTAATCAATCAAGTCAATGGTTTGCTTTATACTATCTTGATAAAGTTGATAGATTAATCAAAGAAAAATTGCAAATTAAAGGTTACGTAAGATATATGGATGATTTTATTTTAATTCATCGGGATAAAAAGTATTTACAATATTGTTTAGAAAAAATAAATGAAGTTTGTGTTGAAGAATTAGATTTAGAACTTAATCAAAAAACACAAATAGGACTTGCGTATAACGGAATTGATTTTTTGGGATTTAATCATATTTTAACAAATAGCGGTAAGGTTATTAGAAAACTTAGATTTTCATCTAAGCAGAGAATGAGAAAACATATTAAAACTATAAGAAAACTTAAAGATAAATCCATAATTGATGAAGAATATGTTGATATGAGAATCAATGCTTTTAAAGCACATTTAAAACATTCTAATGAAAAAAATATGGATAAATTATTATCAAATTTAGATAAAAAAATATAAAATTCGCAAAAATAGTAAGAAAAAATGAATTTATATGGTAAAATATAGTTGTGGTGATGATTAAAATGAATAATCAAGATTTAACTTTATTGTCGGAAGGACAAATTTGGGGTAATGATAAAGAATCTCAATTAGAAGTAATGAGAAAGT
>CAZIFN010000041.1:0-8602 GCA_964538205.1 uncultured Mycoplasma sp. | reverse complement strand
AATAGTTCTTTACTATCTGGCCAGCCTAAAGTTGAAAAAGGCCATAATGCACTTGAAAACCATGTATCTAAAACGTCTGGATCTTGAACCCAGTCTTTTCCTGGTGATTCTACTTGTACTTTAATTTCGTCATCTTTATACCAAGCTGGTATTCTGTGTCCCCACCAAAGCTGACGTGATATACACCAGTCATATGTTATTTCCATCCAGTGATTCATAACTTTTTCATATCTTGTTGGAACAAAGTTTACTTTATTTTCTTTATCTTTTTGATTTTCTAAGACACGGTCTGCTAAAGGTCTCATCTTTACAAACCATTGCTTTGATAAGTATGGCTCAATAACAGCATTGCTTCTCTCACTATGTCCTACAGAATGAACCATAGGTTCTATTTTTATTAGTAGTTTTGCTTCTTCTAAATCTTTTATTAATTGTTCTCGACATTCCTCTCTGGTTAAACCTTTATACTTTCCGGCATTTTCATTCATTGTTGCATCTTTATTTATTACTACTACTCTTTCTAAGTTATGTCGATTACCAACTTCAAAGTCATTAGGATCATGTGCTGGAGTAATTTTAACTACACCAGTTCCAAACTCTGGATCTGCATGTTCATCTCCTATAATTGGAATTAGTTTATTAACTACTGGTAAAATTGCTTTTTTTCCTATTAGGTGTTTATATCTTTCATCATTTGGATTAACAGCTACAGCAGTATCACCAAAAAGTGTCTCTGGACGTGTTGTTGCTACATCTAAATATTTTTCTGTTCCTTCAATAAAGTATTTTATATGGTAGAACGCGCCCTTATCTTCTTTATATATAACTTCCTCTGCTGATAGTGCTGTCATCTGCTCTGGATCCCAGTTAATGATTCTTTCACCTCTATAAATTAAACCTTTTTTGTATAGTCTAATAAAAACTTCATTAACAGCATGACTAAGTCCTTCATCTAAAGTAAACCTTTCTTTAGAGTAGTCTACTGAAATTCCTAACTTAGCCCATTGCTCGTGAATAGTATTTGCATACTCATTTTTCCATAACCAAGCCTGTTTAAGCCATTCCTCGCGAGACATATCCCTTGGTTTTATTCCTTGTTCTTTTAGCCTTTTATCTATTTTTGCTTGAGTTGCAATTCCAGCATGATCCATTCCTGGTAGCCATAAGCAATCATACCCTTGCATTCTTTTATATCTTATTATTAAATCTTGTAGTGTTACATCCCAAGCATGTCCTATATGCAATTTTCCTGTTACATTTGGTGGAGGAATTACTATGCAAAATGGCTCTTTTGAACTTTTTGAATCTGATTTAAAATAATTTTTACTTTTCCATTCCTCATATTTTCCTTTTTCTACTTCGATATGATTATATTTTTTATCTAACATATATTTCACTCCTTGTATAAAAAATAAAAAGATTTCATCTTAAAGGACGAAATCTTCGTGGTACCACCTTAATTTCTATTACTGTTGTAATAGCTTATATTTATAACGGAATTATCCGGGATTACTTACTTAATTTCAGAAATCATGCTCATTTGCTACCTTCATTATAATTTTTTATTCATTCTCACCAGTTTATGAACTCTCTTAAAAAAAATGTATAATTACTCCTCAAAATCTCTGCATCTATTTGTTATTATAAAATATGTTCTTCTTAATTTCAATGCTTTTTGTATTTTTTATTTGAACTTTGTTATATTTATTTAAAGACAAATTGATATTAACATTCTTTTTATGTTAAAATATTTTATATGAGGAGGTATATATGAAAACTGTTAATAACACTCAAACTGTAAAGCGTGATGATTATATTACTTGGGATGAATATTTTATTGGTATTGCTAAACTTTCTTCTATGAGGAGTAAGGATCCTAGTACCCAAGTTGGATGTTGCATAGTTAGTCAAGATAATAGAATTTTATCTGTTGGATATAATGGTGCTCCTAACGGATTCGATGATGACTCTTTTCCTTGGGCAAGAATTGGTAATAAATTGGAAACAAAGTATATGTTTGTTTGCCATAGTGAGCTGAATGCAATTCTTAATTATCGTGGCAATATGCAAGAGCTGCAAGGTGCAAAAATATATGTCAGATATTTTCCTTGTAATGAATGTGCTAAAGCTATAATTCAATCTGGAATAAAGGAAGTTATTTATTCTCATTCATATGATTATGATAATCATAGCGAAGAAATGGAAGCATCTATTAGAATGTTCGATAAGTGTGGTGTCAAGTACCGAAAATTCGAAGTTGAAAATAAAAAAGAAATAATTTTAGAGTTAGAAGATTAGTAGCATTTGCTACTTTTTTTATGAAAAAACTACAATTTTTGTAGTGGTTTTAGTTTATTTTTTCTACTTCATTGTAGGTTTTTCCTTTTAAATCTATTATTGTTTTACTTATGATGAGATTGTTTTTTAATGTTCCCATATTTTCATCTGCTATTTGTTCATTTTGAACAATTCTTTCAATATTATCCCAGCCGTCAATAATTTTTCCAAAAGCGGCATATTCGCCATCAAGATAATCTGCGGTATCAAGCATTATAAAAAATTGACTTCCAGCTGTATCATTCGATAGTGAAGTTCTTGCCATAGATACAATACCTTTTTCGTGCTTTAATTCGTTTTTATATCCATTGGCTTCAAATTCCCCTTTAATTGTATATCCTGGGCCTCCTGTACCTGTACCACTCGGATCGCCACCTTGAAGCACAAATCCTGGTACTAATCTATGAAATGTATTATTATCATAAAACCCTTCTTTTACTAGTGAAATAAAATTTGCAACAGTATTTGGTGCTATATCAGGATATAGTTCCATTACTATTGAACCATAGTTTTTAATATACATTGCTACTACTGGGTTTTTTGTGTCATATTGTGATAATTCTGCTTCATTTTTGTTTACGTTGTAATCAATATTTAGTAATTCTTCTTTCTGCTCATCTTTCTTATTTGAACAACCTGATATGCAAAATGCAACTATTGTCATTATAATAATTAATATATGTATATTTCTATTTTTCATTTGTCTCTTCCTTTTTTATTTATTTACCTTTATTTTTAAAATCCGTTTTTAATATATCTCTTGCAGCTATTAAACCTGTTGCTGCTGCTGTAACGATATTTCCAGCCTTTCCAGCTCCATCGCCAATAAAATATATGTTATCATTTTTTAATTTAAAATTATTATTTGTTTCTATCTCATTGCTGAAAAATTTTATTTCTGGTCCATATAAAAGTGTATCATCATTAGCAACTCCTGGTATTATTTTATCTAATGTTTCTAATCCTTCTAAAATATTTGTAATTATTCTATGTGGCATTACTAGTGCCAAGTCTCCAGCTACACAATCCTTAAGTGTCGGTTCTGTAAAACTTTTATTTATGCGGTGCCATTCGCTACGTCTTCCATCTTTTAAATCTTTTAACGACTGTATTATAGGTTTTCCGTTGCCAAGTACGTTGGCAATTTTTGCTATTGATTCACCATATAGCCTAGTATTGGTGACTGGTTCTGTTAAATTTACTTTTGTTATAAAAGCAAAATTTGTATTATTGCTTTTTTGTTCTTTTAGTGCATGTCCATTTACGCAAATATATCCATAATAATTTTCTTTAGCAACAAATCCACCTGGATTAGTACAAAATGTTCTAATTTCATCAGAATATGTTTTTGTTTTTATAAATATTGTAGGATCATATATTACATTTGTTAATTCTTCCATTATGTCTTTTCTAACTTCTACTCTTACACCAATTTCTATACTTTGTGATAAATATGGTATTTTGTGTCTATCAGCAAATTCTTGTACCCATTTTGCTCCTGTTCTTCCAGGTGCTACTACAACTTGTCTGGCACTGATGCTTTCTTTTTTTTGTTTATTCGCTATATATGTTAGTTCGTGATTATTTTCACTTATTGTTTTTATATCTTTGACATCAGCTTTTTCAATTAGTGTTATGCCTTTTTTGATTAAGAACTTACAGATTCCTTCTATGTATTCCGGCAAATGGTCACTTCCTAAATGCTTTTGTTTAATTACTAAAAGCTTTCCTCCTGCCATTGTTACTTTTTTTCTTATCTCATCCGCAAAATCCATGTTACTAGGATAAACTTCAGCATCCATATTAAAGCTATTAAAGATTTTTTCAGTTTCGTCGATTAATTCGTAGGCTTTACTCTCACTCATGTATTTTGTTAAATCACTTTTTCCAAGTTTTGGAATAAAATTTAGTTTTCCATCAGAAAATGTTCCTGCTCCACCATATCCTGATAGTATAGCACAAGGATTACAGTTTTTACATGGTACTCCTAATTTTATCATTGGACATATACGATTTTTTACAAATGAGCCTTTTTCTAATATTGCTATTTTTAAATCTTTGTTATTATTAATTAGTTCGTATGCACAAAATAGTCCTGCTGGTCCTGCTCCTATTATAATTACATCATATTTCATTTTATCACCAGTATAAGTTTATCATAACTTTTACTTTTTTACTATTTAATTATAAAATATGATACAATATATTTGGTGATAGTATGACTAGAGAAGAATTAAACAAATCTAAACAGAATGAAATTATAAATGAAGAAAAAAGAAGAAAAAGAAAAAAAATAGTATGTCTGACAGTTAAATTAATTTTAATTTTAGTTTGCTTTTATAGCATATTTTATTTTTTAAATGCGTACATTTTTACAAAAAAAATAGTTGTAAAAGAGGAAAGAATTATTAATTCAAAAATTCCAGTCAGTTTTGATGGGATTAAAATTGTACAGTTTTCTGATATTCATTATGGTTCAAATATTTTTTTAGATGATATTAAACAACTTGTTAAACTAATCAATTCTAGGAATCCTGATATTGTTATATTTACAGGGGACTTAATTGATAAAAATTATAAAATTTCTGATAAAGAAAAAGAAAAGCTTATTGTTGAACTTTCAAAATTAAATTCTAGCATTGGCAAATACTCTATTTCTGGTGATGAAGATTTTGAAGATTATGTTACAATTATTAAACAAGCTAATTTTAATTTGTTGGATAATGATTATGATTTAGTTTACGATGGAGACAATATTCCTATTATAATCATTGGGGTTTCTAGTTTGCTGTCTGATGAATATGATATTGAAAAAGCTTTTAGTTATTTTGAAGATGCAAGTAGTAATACTCAATTATATAAAATTGTTATTTTTCATGAGCCTGACTTGACCGATTATATTTTTGAAAAACACGATGCTGATTTATTGTTGGCAGGGCATTCTCATAATGGATATATTCGTTTTTTAGGAAATGGTTTAATAAAAGGTGCTGGTGCTAAGAATTATTATGATGAGAAGTATAACATTTTAGAGAGCAGTTTGTTTATTTCGTCTGGCATTGGTACAAACGGTTCTGGTGTACGTTTTATGTGTCAGCCTAGTATTAACTTTTTTAGGCTTTCAAGTAAATAGTTTTTTAATTTTTTGAAGGAATGTTTCCTTCTTTTCTTTTTCCTTTTTATATATATTTAATTGTCCTATTTCTGTGCTATTTAAATATATAGTTATTTTTCCGGCGTATTCTCTACTATTACTATTTTTATTTTCAAGATTAACTAAGGTTTTAATCTTTTCTGTTTCTGCTTCTGTTAAAGGGTAAGAAAACGATTTTTTTAAATAGAAGACTTCTTTTGTATCATTGTTTTCTACATTAAAGTTATTTTTATCTATTATTTTGTACTTTTTGTATTTTGAAAATAGGCTTTCATAAAGTTCTTTGTGTGTTTCATATTTACTGTCATCATTTAAAGTTACTATTGTTAAATTAAGTTTATTTTGGGAAGCTGTAGTAATTAATGTTTTACCGGCTTTTGGGGTGTATCCATTTTTACCACCGGTACAATATTCATAATTGGTTAATAGTTTATTTCGATTATACCAAAGATATGTTTTATTTTCTGTTGTTAGCTCGTATTTTTTTGTCGAGGATATTTTTCTATATGTTTCATTTTTATATGCATACTTTGACAGTAGTGCCATGTCATATGCAGTGGAATAATTTTGGGTTTCGTCATCTAATCCATGTGGATTTTCAAATATACTGTCTTTCATACCTATTTCTTGTGCTTTTTTATTCATCAAGTCTACAAATTTAGCTTCATCACCTGCTGTTGCTATCGCTAACGCTAAAGCGGCATCATTGCCAGATCTTAGTATTAAACCGTATAATAAATCTTTAATTTTAATTTTTTCACCTGGTTCTATGTAGATACTAGTGCCATACATTTTTAAAACTTCGTTGCCTACTTCTATTTCTTTTTCAATGTCAACTGTTTCAATAACTACAATCGCGGTCATGATTTTTGTGATTGATGCAATTAGTCTTTTTTCTTTACTATTGCTTTCATAGAGAATCCTTCCTGTATCTAAGTCCATGGCGATTGTAGAAGTTGCTTTAGCTTTTATTGGTAATGGAAATAAAAAGGAAATTGCTAGTATGATTAGTAGTAATTTTTTTTTCATTATAATCACCTAAAAAATTATATGCAAATTAAATATGTTTTGATGAAAAATCTATAGAATTATTTGTTTTTTTTAGAATAATATAATGAGGTGGTTATAGTAATGTATAGTGAATTTAAATCTTTGATGGAGAAATTTGAAATTATAAAAAGTAAGGGTTGGATTGAGTCAAACTCTCATGGGAGAGGGAATGTTGGTATTACTTTTGAAAAAGAGCTTGGTCTAATTCCAAATAGATCTGAAAAGCCAGATTTTGGTAATATTGAAATTAAAACAAAAATTAATAATCAATTTCAATATATAACACTTTTTAGCTCTACTTTCGATGGCCCTTTTGATTTTGAAATGAAAAGAATTTCTGATAAGTATGGATTCTATGACAATATTTGTACTAATTCAAAAGTTTTTTATGGTATTGTTCAAACTAATTCTTTTACAAAAATTGGTAAAAACTGGAAAATGACTCTTGAAGTGGATTATGTTCAAAAAAAAATTTATCTTGTAATTTGTGACAATAAAAATAATATTATTGATAAACAAAGTTTTTGGAGTTTTACTATGCTGAAAATGCGTTTAGAAACAAAACTAAACTTTTTGGCATTTGTATATGCAAAGAAAAAATTTGAACATAATAAAATTTATTTTTATTATCATGATATTAAATTATATAAACTTAAAAGTTTTGAAACTTTTCTGTCTTTAATTAATAAAGGCGAAATAAGGGTTAGCTTTAAAGTTGGCGTATATCGTACAGGGCCAAAGATTGGTGAATATTATGATCATGGTACTGGCTTTGAAATTAATAAGGATGATATAAATAAACTTTTTTATAATTTATGAAATGGTTCATTTTATTCTTTTCGTTTTTTTCATTTTTTCCATTTTTTTCCATTTTTTGCATTTTTATTAATGATATATCTTATTTCAAACTTATTTAAATTTTTACTTATAATGTTGTTTTTTCGCAATTAAAAATTGGCATTTTTTTCCATTTTTCATGTGGCTCATTACAAGTAAAACATTTATTATATACTAGTATAGTATAATTAGAAGGTATTTATTATTATGATTTATATTCGCTTCTAACTGTACAGAATGAGATAATCAATATTTTAGACAATCTTTAAAAAGTATCAAAAAATAAGAAAGGAGAAAAAGAATTGTCCTAAAATTGTCGTAAGAAAATAAAAAACGTTGATATTTCAACGTTTAATTCTTCATGGTCGGGAAGACAGGATTTGAACCTGCAACCCCTTGGTCCCAAACCAAGTGCTCTACCAAGTTGAGCCACTTCCCGTTATATGGTGCGCTCGAAGGGATTCGAACCCATGACCTTTTGGTTCGTAGCCAAATACTCTATCCAACTGAGCTACGGGCGCATAAGCAACTATAAAACTACCAGCTGAACATATAATCATAAAATGGTGGCTCCAGCGGGAATCGAACCAGCGACACAGGGATTTTCAGTCCCTTGCTCTACCGACTGAGCTATGAAGCCATATTGGCGGTCTCAACGGGACTCGAACCCGCGATCTTCTGCGTGACAGGCAGACGTGTTAACCAGCTGCACCATGAGACCATTATTTGGTTGCGGGAGAAGGATTCGAACCTTCGGCCTTTGGGTTATGAGCCCAACGAGCTACCAGACTGCTCCATCCCGCGATATTATTGGCGGAGGAAAAGGGATTCGAACCCTTGCGCCGCTTACACGACCTTCCGGTTTTCAAGACCGGTCCCTTCAACCAGGCTTGGGTATTCCTCCAATGTGTCTCTAATTCAGACGACAAATAGATTATATCATAGTAATTTTATGCATGTCAATAAATTTTATTACTTTTATTTTCTTTTGTAAGTTAAATTTGATTAATTTGTAATAGCATCAATATCTGTTATTATAAAACGAGCCACAACGTAGCTCGTATTATATCAAATGGTGCCTAAGGCCGGACTTGAACCGGCACGAGGGTTGATTCTCGCAGGATTTTAAGTCCTGTGCGTCTACCAATTTCGCCACTCAGGCACAAACGATGGTGTCCCGCTGGAGATTCGAACTCCAGACCCTTTGATTAAAAGTCAAATGCT
>CAZIFN010000040.1:0-8995 GCA_964538205.1 uncultured Mycoplasma sp. | reverse complement strand
CAGGTTTTTCAACACTTAGCAAAGATTTTTAATTAAAAACTGTCAAACTCGGGAGCAGCTCGTTTAAAATCAAGATTAACAAAAATGAAAAACGGAATGAATTAAAAGTCGTAAAACGACTTTTTATTTTGCTTTTTTTATATAATTGTATTAAAATTAATATATAAAGATAATATCTAAGGAGAAAAACATGAAAAAACTAATGAAACTAGGTCTCTTAATGATAGTAGTAAGCATACTATTAATGCAAAAAGAAACAATAATTACTTTTATTAAAGATGTCTTAGATCCTAAAAATATAAATGTAGAACTAAAAGAAAAAAATGCATATTATCGTAATTATGACTTTTCTTTTGTTCAAAACACAGATAATTTTAATCCAGAATGTCAACAAGATATTTTAAATATATACTATACAGCTATTAATGCTGGTAAAAATTCTTTTACTTTTTACTGTTCTAAAGATTATACAACTTGTTTAGATGATATAAAAGAATTAGCAAACAATCAAGAAACACTATCACATATAAATAATTTTGTACATCCTTATAATGGTTTTCAACATATTGAAACAGAATATGATAATCTTGGTAAAGTAACTATAAACATTTATAAAAGTTATACCGATAGTGATATAAATGCAATAGAAAAAGCCCTAGATAATATGGAAAATAATGTTTTAAATAAAAACTTATCCTTAACTGAAAATATTAAATTAGCACATGATTATATCATAAACAATTCTACATATGATATTGATAAAAAAAATACTGGTGTAACAAACTATAAATCAGATATTGCCTATGGTCCATTAATAGAAGGATATGGAATCTGTGGAGGATATACAGATGCAATGGAATTAATATTAGAAAGATTAGATGTTGAAAGTTATAAAATATCAAGTAGTAATCATGTCTGGAATGCTTTAAAAATAGATAATGACTGGTATCATTTAGACTTAACTTGGGATGATCCAATAACCTCAAATAATACACCAATTCTAGATCATAGTTTCTTTCTTATAAATACTAATAAACTTTTAGAAATAGAAACAACAGAACATCAATTTGATCAAGATATTTATTCAGAATTAAAATTAAAATATAATTAAAAAAAAGAAGATTAGAACATCTTCTTTTAATTTTCAATATATTTATAGACATCATCAACTGTTTTAGAAAAATCACTAAAACAAACATCAAACCAAACTGTTTCAAACTGATGATTAAAAAAAGTATACTGTCTTTTAGCAAATCTCCTCGAATCAAGTTTAATTCTTTCTATAACTTCATCTAAAGAATCATGCCCATACAAATAATCATAAAATTCCTTATAACCAATGGCAGTATTTAAAACTCTAGACTTTAAATATTCATCTTTTAAACTCATAACTTCTTCTAAAAGACCTGTATCTAACATCTTATCAACTCGATTATTAATTTTCTCATATAAATAAGTTCTATCTGTAGTAAGACCAATAACTTTACAAGGATACAATAACTTATCTTTATTATTAGTAATCTCATCTCCTGCTTCTAATCTATTTAAAAGCCTAACTAAACGTCTTCTATTATTAATATCTAAGTTAGAATCAAAAGAATAACTACTTATTTTATCAGCAATCTCTAAATTACTAAGTTCAGAATAATCATTATCTAAAACTCCCTCATTAAATTTATAATCATATAAAGCAGCCTTAATATAAAGACCTGTTCCTCCTACAATAATAATTCTTTTTCCACGACTAGATATTTCTTTAATTAAAGTCCTTACATCTTTTTGATAATTATAAACACTATAATCCTCTTCTACATCACAAATATCAAATAAATGATGTTTTATACCATCTCTTTCTTTAATACTAGGTTTTGCACTTCCAATATTTAATTTTTTATATATTGAAACAGAGTCCCCATTAATTATTTCAGCATCAATTCTTTTAGCAAGCTCAATACTTAATTTTGTTTTTCCAACTCCCGTTGGACCAATAATAACAATAATATCTTTCATAATTCACCAACAATCTAATCAATTGATCTTTTAAACATCTTTTCCAAATCATATTTAGTATAAGTAATAATTGTAGGTCTTCCATGAGGACAAGTAAAAGGATTTTCACATTTTCTTAAAGAATCTAATAAAAACACTTGATCATCATAAGAAATATAATCATTAGCTTTAATTGACATTCTACATGCCATAGTTGCTGCCATTCTCCATACAAACAAATCAAAATCAAAATTTTCTTTTTCAATAACAATATCAACTACTTTACGAATACACTCTTCCGCAATATCATCCATAATCCAAGAAGGATGACTTCTAACAACAATTGTATTAATACCAAATTCCTCGGTTTTAAAACCATAACTATCTAATAAAGAAAAGTTTTCTTTAACTATTAAAAACTCGCTAGCACTAAGTTCTATTTTAATAGGAATAAGTAAATCAACTAATATAGTATTTTCTTTTAAAGCATTCAAAACCTTTTCATAATTAATTCTTTCAGCAGCTGCATGCTGATCAATAATATACATACCATCTTCATTCTCAGCAATTATATAAGTAGAATAAACAATTCCTCTAGGTTCCATCTTTTTAATACGATATTCTTCTTCTCCTAAATTACTTTTTTCTAAATTAGATTCTTCTACATCTTCATCCTTTAAATTATATTTCTCTTCTTTTTCATTAACTTCAAAATCAAGTTTAATCTCTTCATATGATATCTTATCATTAGTAAATGAATCATCTTCATTACTTGCTTTAATCTGCCTACTAACTTCCGCAATAGAAGAAACATCTCTAACAGATGCATTAGGTATCAAAGTCAATTGTCTTAACTTAGTAGAAATAGTATCAATAATTAAATCCTTCAAAGTATCCATTTTAGAAAACTTAATATCCATTTTTGTAGGATGTATATTAATATCAATAAGTATTGGATCAACATCTATATTTAAAACTATTATTGGAAACTTATCTTTAGGAATATAAGTATGATAACAATCAATAATAATTTTATTAAGCTCATTATTTTTAATAACTCGTCCATTAACCAAAGTAGTAATACCATTACGATTACTTTTAGTAATCTCAGGATATGAAATATAACCAGATATATAGTAATCATCATTTTCAGCTGAAATAGAAATCATCTTTTTCGCAACATCTGAACCATATATTTGATAAATTACCTTAAGTAAATCTGAAGAGCCATCAGTTTTAAGTAACTCTTTAGAATTATTAATAAGACTAAATTTAATATTAGGATATGATAAAGCCATCTTATCAACATATTCAACAATATTAGAAAGCTCTACATATAAATTTTTCAAATACTTTAATCTAACAGGAGTATTATAAAAAAGATCAGAAACCCTAATAGTAGTACCTTCCTGTAAATCACATGGAGAGACTTCCATATCATTACCAGCCTTTAAAGTAACTAATGTACCAGTCTTTCCGTTAGAAGTTTTTAAACAAACATTAGAAACAGATGCTATAGAAGGAAGAGCTTCACCTCTAAAACCTAAAGACTCAATATAAAATAAGTCATCAAGATTTTTAAGTTTAGAAGTAGCATGACGCGAAAAAGCCATAACAGCATCTTCTCTATCCATACCAATGCCATTATCGCTAACTTCAATTTCTTTAACACCAGAATCAATTAATTTTATACTTATTTCCGTACTTTTAGCATCAATAGAGTTTTCAACTAATTCCTTAACAACGTTCATAGTCTTTTCAACCACTTCACCAGCTGCAATCTTATTAGCTAAAGACTCATCCATTACTTTAATATTTGCCATACACAACACCTACTTTAAATATTACTAATAAACTTCTTTTATTCAGGTATGATACAGTTACCAAAACGGCTTTCACCCTTACTGCATTTTAAATGTATACAATAAATAAAATCATCAATAGAATCAGTACTCCACTCAGAAGTAGGAATTTTTCTTATTCCAACACGGCCAGTACAAGTCTTATTTTTATTAGCTGGATCAATTAATGTTTCAAGATATTTTTCGTCAACAAGAACATCAGAATCAAACCAAATAAAGTATCCTTCATCAAATTCAGATAAATCGACGCCTTCATTCATAACATAATTAAAAGCTGCTTCCTTTAAACTTTCTTTCATCATTTCATAACTTTTTTGCCTACTCTTATTAATAAAATGAGAAACAGCAGGAACTGCAACACCAGTTAAAATACCAAGTATAACAACAACAGCTAATATTTCAACAAGTGTAAAACCTTTATTATTTTTCATATATTCCCTCCTATATTCATCTAAAAATATAATACTATATTTTCTTTAAATAATCAAACAACTCTTTCGCAACATCATTAGGTACAACTTCACTAAAATCTTCTATAGAAGCTTCCTTCATTTTCTTTAAAGACCCAAACTTTTTAAGTAATTCTTTTCTTCTAACCTCACCTATTCCAGGAACCATATCTAAAATTGAAGTCAATGAACCTTTAGACTTAATATTTCTATGATATGTAATTGCAAATCTATGAACTTCTTCTTGAATCTTACTAAAAAACAAAAACAAATTACTAGCAGGATTAACATCAAGTATCTTACCGTTTTCATCAATAATAGAATTTGTCTTATGTTTATCATTTTTTACTAAGCCAATAACACGTATCTTAAGTCCCAAACTATCAACTATTTCTTTAGCAACCCTAACTTGATTAATCCCACCATCCATTACAATAATATCAGGGCAAACTAAATTCTCCATTAATACTTTATAATATCTTCTATATAAAACCTCTCTCATAGCACTCAAATCATCCTTAACATCAAGAGAAATCTTATATTTTCTATACTCATCTTTTAAAGGTAAAAAATCATTATACACAACCATTCCAGATACATAAAAAGTCCCAAATAAATGTGAATTATCAAATGCTTCCATTCTCGATACATTTGAAGTATTTAATACTCTTTTTAATTCCTCTATTGCCTCAACTCTTAAAATATCATTCTTCTTATACATCTCTTCTTCTGCTAATAATACCTCTTTAGCATTATCTTTTGCTAAATCAAGTAATTTCTTAAGTTTACCCTTCTTAGGAGTATTAACCTTAATATTTAAATAATTACTAAGAAGAAAACTATCTACTTCTAAAGGAACCAATAATTCTTTAGGTAAAATACCAATCTTTTCATAAAATTTTAAAATATATTCTAAAATTTGTTCACTAACATCTAAATCACTACTAATAATATCTTTATTTCTTCCTACCAAAAGACCATCTCTAACAAAAAACACTTGTATAGAAAGATAATTCTTATCAACATAATAATTAATTAAATCAAAATTATAATTGTTATTTAAATCAATCTTTTGTCTTTGTAAAGTAATATCAATATCATTAAGCATCTCTTTAAGTTCTAATGCCTTTTCATAATTCATAGCCTCACTAGCAGCAAGCATTTCTTTATTAATTTTATCTCTAATAAAACTACTATCCCCCTTTAAAAAAGCAATAATTTCACGAGACATATTATTAATAACATCATCATCAATACTTTTACAACAATATCCCAAACACTCATGTATATGATAATATAAACATAACTCTTTCTTTAAATGTTCACATTTTCTCAAAGGATAAAGTCTATTTAACATATTAACCGTTTTTCTAGCTGCCATAACATTAGGATATGGTCCATATAAATAATTTAAATTCTTTTTTCTTTTAACATTACGAACAACCCTTAGTCTAGGATATTTTTCTTTTGTTAACTCAATATAAGGATAAGACTTATCATCGGTAAGCATAATATTATACTTGGGATCATATTTCTTAATTAAAGTTATTTCCAAAATAAGTGATTCTAATTCTGAAGAAGTAACAATATATTCAAAATCATCAATATCTTCAACTAATTTCTTAGTTTTACCAGTAACTGTACCAGTAAAATAACTCTTTAATCTATTTTTCAAATCTTTAGCTTTACCAACATATATAATAACACCATCTTTATTTTTCATTTGATAACTACCAGGCTTATTAGGTACCAAAGCTAACTTTTCTTTAAAGTCCTTCATCAAATCACCAAGACAATTATAAAGCAAATAAATAAAAAAGAAAAGTACATTATTGATACTTTTCCATTGCCTTCATCATTTGATTAATTTGCTTCTGATTAGGTTTTCTACCCATCTGCATCATTAAAGCCTTAATCATTTCTTCATTAATAGGCGGATTCTTCTTTAAATATTTTTCCATTACTTTACGAGCTACAAAAAAACCAATAACAGCTCCAATAACTAATCCAAGAAGAACTAATAAAATATCATGTAACATAAAATCATCTCCTTAAATACATACAAATATTGTAACATTATAACAATTCAATATCAAGAAAAAGACATCAATTTACCATTAGTTTCAATTAAATAATCCTTCAAAAAGAAATAATTTTGATTTTTAAAATCACAGATGAAAAAATTAAAAGAATAATTAGCTAATAATTTAAAGAAAGAAGAATTATATTGTTCTGTTTCTAATCTAATATAACTTTTCTTAACAATAAGTCTACTTATTTCATCTTTATATAAATTATTAATATAATGTATATTACCTCTTTTAGAATAAGGAATATCCTTATGACACTTTAAAAACAATTGCCTATCTATTGTATCCTTATCAATATAATTAATTAATTGTTTAAATAAAGTATATGCATAATTAATTTCTTCTTTATCTAAATAATATATCTGTCTTAATATATTATATAAAACTCGATAATTATTCTGATATAAACTAATAAATTGCTCTTTTATGTCAAAAATAAAATAGACCCTCATAAAATCACCAATATTATAATAGCAATAACAAAAGTCTATTTTAGTCGAATTTTATTTTAATAAATTCTCAATTTTTTCTTCTAAACTATCCACATCAAAACCAAACTTTTTATATACATCATCTTTCTTACCAGAAGCACCATAAGTATCTAGTGTAATCAAATACTTATCATTAAAAATTAGTCTATTCCAAGAAAATGAAGAACCTGCTTCAACTACTATTTTTCTAATTTCTACTGGTAAAACACTTTCTATATATTCATCATCCTGCATCAAGAATCTATTCAAATTAGGCATAGAAACTACTCGAATAGCAATTCCTTTAACTAAAAGTCTTTTAGCAACCTCAATTACTTGATGAACCTCTTCTCCCGATGAAATAACAATACCGTTAGGTTTTCTTTCAGTATCAAATACAACATAACCACCAGAACTAACCAAAGATGCACTAGTAGTTTCAAGAATAGGAAGCTTATTTCGTGATAAAGTAATAACACTAGGACCAGCATTTTTACTAAAAATTGCTTTATAAGAACCAATGACCTCATTAGCATCCGCTGGTCTAAAAACTTCCAAATTAGGTGTACTACGTAAACCAAGTAACTGTTCAACCGGTTGATGTGTAGCCCCGTCTTCTCCCACACTAATAGAATCATGCGTAAAAATATATATAATTGGCAAATTCATCATTGCTGCCATCCTAATAGATGGCTTCATATAATCACTAAAACTTAAAAATGTTGACCCGTACACCCTAAAACCAGATAAAGCCAAACCATTTAGTATAGCACCCATGGCATGCTCTCTAACTCCAAAGAATATATTCTTTCCAAGATAATTATTAGCCGAAAAATCACCAGCATCATTAATATAAGTCTTATTAGCAGCAAATAAATCAGCACTTCCACCAAGAATATAAGGTGAAGTTGCTACCAAAGAATTTAATATTTTAGACGAAGTATCACGAGGAGATTCCAATAAATCATCACTTGGTTCATAAATAAAATTCTTAATAGGAATAGCTTTGTTGCTACTCATAAAAAATTTAAGTTCCTCTTGTTCTTCTTCAGATAAATTCTCCATATTCTTATTAAATTTATCAGACAAAGAAGAACATCTTTTATCAATAAAGTATCTAAAATCATCACATAAATTCTGAGACACCGTAAAAGGAATATCTCTTATACCAAGCTTTTCTTTAATAGCACTAACTTCCTCTTTTGTTAATGGAGAGCCATGAACTAAATTAGTTCCTTCTAAACTAGAATGTTTTCCAATAACCGTTTTTACCTCAATTAATGTAGGCTTATCAGTACTGTTTTTAGCTTCTTCAATCGCCTTAGAAATTGCCTCAACACTTTCTCCATCACTAACAGTAATAACATTCCATCCAAGAGCAATAAAACGCATTGAAATGTTATCATTAAAAGTAAGAGAAGTCTTTCCATCAAGACAAATATCATTAGAATCATATAAAACTATTAACTTATTAAGTTTTAAAGTTCCAGCTAAAGAACAAGCCTCATAACTAATACCTTCCATTAAGTCTCCGTCTCCTGCCAAAACATAAGTGTAATGATCTATAATTTCTCTTTTACCAGTATTATATCTTGCTCTTAAATTAGCCTCAGCCATTGCAATACCAACAGCCATCGCAATACCCTGACCTAAAGGTCCAGTAGTAGCATCAACTCCTAAAGTAACACCAAGCTCAGGATGTCCCGGCGTAATTGAATCAATCTGCCTAAACGCTTTCAAATCATCTAAAGTAATAGGAAAACCAGCCAAGTACAAAGTTGCATAAAGTAAAGCTGAGCCATGTCCAGCAGACATAACAAAACGATCTCTATTAAAATAATTAGGATTATTAACATCAAATCTCAAATGATGAGCATACAAAGTATAAAGTATTGGTGCCGCTCCCAATACAATACCAGGATGACCAGAACCCGCTTCACTTATCATATCAATACCTAAACATCTAAGCTGATCAACAATCTTACTTTGATTAATTTCATTTTCATCTCTTTTTTGAGCTGTCAAAAACATCACCTCATTTAAAATTTATTATAACATTTAAAATTAAGTCTGTAAATCTTACCCTCCTTTGAGTTTCGGTTTTTTACAAAAAAATCATATAATATAATGACATA
>CAZIFN010000039.1:0-10350 GCA_964538205.1 uncultured Mycoplasma sp. | reverse complement strand
TACTAAAGATTGCATTTAACTTTTAAAAGTTGCATTTACTTTTGAATTTGAGCTAAAATATGATTAATTTGTGATAATGTCTTAAGTGTTAACTTGCGAAAATGTCTCAAATTAATCATATTGTCAATAATTTAGGAAAATGTCTCAAAAAATTTTAATAAATATTTATATGATTACTTTTTAGAATCTAATTATTAGAATATAACAGTTTTTTGTTATGTAAAGAGAGAGTTTCTTACAAATGAAAAAGAGCCAAAATTAATTTTGGTTCTTATTATACATGATACGTATATACTTTTGCATCAGTATTTTCTTCTTGTGTTGCCATTTGTTCAATTATAGCATCTACTATTTCTTCTTTTGACATAGTATATGGCACTTCATATTCATATATATTTTGTGATGATTCATTATCTTTTGGTATATATGAATTATTGTAATCTGAACTAGGGTCTGGTAATGGTTCATCTGTTTTATCCCCAGTTGGATCGGTAGTTATATCTTTAACAGAGTCATCTAAATTGCCAAATTCATCAGAATATTCATCATCAAAATTTACATTATGATCACCGAAATCGCTTTCATTAACGTTGCTACCAGAATTTTGATTTTGATTTGCATCATTTATTTTGTTATTTAAATCTTGTGCCTCATTATTTATTTTTTCCTCATACTCTTTTTTCTTATTATCTTCTTGTTCTTGTTTTCTTTTTGCTTCTTGTTCTGCTTTTTCTAATGCATCTTGTTTGGCTTTATTGTTTTCACTATTAATATCTATATCAGCCATATTTTCAGCTTCTTCGATGCGATCTATACCTACTAAATTAATTGCTTCATCTCTATCGTCAGTAGATATATATGATGAATTATCTGAATAAATTATAGTTCCATTAAAACTACTATTTGTATAATCAAAGGCAACATTAACTTGCTCTTTAAAACTTGTTAGCTGGCTTATATCACGATGCTTATCATCTGTAACGTATGATGATTTTAATGTTAATTCTTCTATTTTTGCGGTTTTCAATTGTTCATATTCTGCATAGTTGGTACTCGGCTGAACTGTTAAATTAACAAGGACTGCTTTTTCAATTATGTCATTTGCACGATTACATATACCAATATCATCTAAATAATCTATTGCTTTATCAGCTAAAGTATGATCAATTTCTAAATTTTGAAATAATACTTCAGCAGCACTAACCATAGGAATAATAGAAAATTTATAAGTACTGATGTTATCCCTTGGGTCGCCATGAGCTATTCCTTCTTCTCTAGCTTCAAAATCGATTGGAAAATCTTTATATAATTCTTTATAAAAGGTGTTAACTTTATTTACTTGATCAGCTCCAGTTGATTCTTTACATTCAAGAAACATTTCATGATACTTTTCATAAAAAGCTTTTGCTTCATCAGTAATTAGAATATCTTCTATTTGTACTGGATATTCACTTGTTTCTAATATATGTGCACCAAATAATTGTAAATTAGCAGTTTTATATGCATCTTGTAGCTTTGTTTGATCTAGCTCTGCTCCATTAAATATTTCTATATAATTATTTTTCGAATAATTATTATATACAAGTGCCATTGCCATCACTTCGTCCCACGAAAGAGCAGCTGAAATGTCCTTTCCTGATTCATAATATGCTCTAGCAAAACCTATATTATATTTATCTAAGCAGTTACTAACGCCTGTCATTATTGTTTTTTGTCTAGTGCTAGTTGATTCATTTATTATATCATCAAAAGTTAAAGACACTGTTTCTTCTATTTGTGTACTTGGCTTTTCACTTTGCTCTTCTTTATCATTAGAACAACTTGCCGCTGGTAAAGCTATTAATGCAATAGCAGTTGCAATAGCGGCTATTTTTTTCCAAGTTTTATTAATGAACTTTTTAATAGGATTTTCTTTCTTTACTTTTTTTGGTTTTTCTTCTTTCTTTTCATTATAACTTTTTCTAATGTTTTTTACTTTTAATTTTATTTTTGAAAAAAACTCTGTAGCAGTTATACTTGCAATTAACTTACTAAAAATAGTAGTTTTTTCTTCTTCTATTTTGAAATTTAATTTATATGGATCATCACTTCTTCTATATTTTTGAAACATTTTTATAAATTCATTGCCTGTTGCTCTATAAACATATTTTTTATCAATTATTTTTCTTAAGTCATCTATTCCTTTTTCGTTTAAAAAATTTATAGTGTATTCCTTTCCAGTTTCATAGTCCGTATTTAAAATACTTCCATCAGTATAGAAAAGACATGTTTGCCATAATGATTCGTTTTCACTTTCAAATTTGTAGAAAACAATATTTCTTATTTCTTTATTCATTTACATCCCACCAATTTATTTTGTTTTTTTGTTTCCTGTATAATACCAGTTATTATTTAATAAATCTTGATTATTGTAATAGCTCCATTTTGTTTCTGTATTTCCTTTAGTCTCTAATTTTCTAGTTCTACTGCTTTCATAGCATACAGTTCCATATAATGGTTCAACTCTACTATCCATTTCTGATACTTTTATATCACTATATACGTATATGGTCTTTGTTACATAGTTACCACAACTTGCTGTTATTTCTGTAGATGATGTTATTGGACTCTTTGTTGATGTTACTTGTTCTAAACTACCGGTATATGTATATTCATCATAATAAAAGCTTGGTAAGGTCGTACATGTATCTTGACAATAACTATAATCTGCACCTACAAATATATAATGCTTATTTTCTGTATCTCTTGGTGGATTCTTATATGTTTTTCTTCCTACATATGTCCATCCAGATATTGAGCTTTGTGTATCTGCTGTTACTTCATTTATTTTTGAATATGTTTTTGTTACTGCATAGGTTGTATTATTGATAATTATATAATTATAGTTGGCACAAGCTTTTTCTTGATATGAAGATGTTTGAATCTGAACTGTTCTTTCACTAATATAGTTTTTTTGATATGTGCCTATTTTTTCTTTTCGATTATATAATTTAATTTCTTTTAAACAATTTATGTCATTATTGTCACATGTTATTGCCTTTGTATTACAACTTGTTTTTAACCAGTCGGACCAAGTTGTCCATGCTGAAAAGGAAGCATTAGTAGTTTTAGCGTATTCATATAAATACTCTTTTTCTTGCTCTGGCTCTGAATTTTGATTACAACTTTTATTATATGCGTCTTCGTCAACAACGTTTCCATCTTTGTCATAATATTTTTCATCTATTTTTTCACATGAATACTTCTCTTCTTTGTTATTACAAATACTATTGAATGCTTCTTTATCTACAATATTTCCATCTTTATCATAGTATTTTCCATCTACTTTTATACAAAAGTATTTTTCTTCTTTTATACTGTTACATTCACTATTATATGTTTCTTTATTTACTATATCACCATTTTTACTATAGTATTTACCATCAACTATTTGGCATGAATATTTTTCTATTATTGGCGTATTTGAATTTACGATTGATCCTTTTACTACTACTTCTGTTTCTTTTTTCTCACAGACACTTGATTTACAATATGTGTAGCAGCCTAAATGTACCAAAATGTAATCTTCTTTTTCACTGTCTTTTATGTTGACTTTTAATATATATTCATTGTCCGATTTTGTTATTTTTACATAACTATTTTCAACATCTACAGCTTTATTATTTTTATCTACTAATGGAGTAATAATCTTTAAGCCAATCATTTCACTTAAAGTCATTGTCTTAAATTCTCCATCTTCCTTTGGTAAACGTTCATCTGTATAATATGATATTGCTGCATCTTTCATTTTTTCTAGATTATTTGAAAACACTTGAGATGCTATGGCATTTACTTGGCTATTGTTAATTTCATTGTTTGTAATATTTTTATTAATTGCTGGTGTTATAAATTTTGGTAGCAACCAGATTAATAAAAATACAAATATTATTATTAATATTAATTTAAGTAAAAAATTTCTAAATGGGAACCCTCTATTTTCATATTCTTCCGTATACATATGTACTTCACCCTTTCGCTTTGTATAGCTTACTATTCTAGCATATTGTACATTTTTTTGTCAAACATTAAACTCTTAGTTTTACTACTGTAGTACCGGAATTAAAATTATCAATTTTATACTCTTCAACATATTTATTTTTCTTTAATGTTTCTTGTGTTGTCTTTCTTAGAATGCCTGTCCCATTGCCATGAACTATTTGAACTTGTTTATTTTTCATTTTATAATTATCTTCTATAAATTCATTTATTAAAATTTTGGCATAATCTCTATCTAATCCATGTAAATCTAGTTTGGGTACGTTATATAACATCATCATAGCTTAATACCTCTTCAAGACTTGGAATTGAATATCTTGAACCTATTTTTCTTACTGATAGAGCACCTGCGATTGAGGCATAATGAATTGATTCTTGTAGTGAATATCCTGAGCATATAAAATATGCAAAAGCACCATGAAATATATCTCCTGCTCCTGTTGAATCTAATGACTTTTCTTTGACACTAGGTATTTGACAGTATTTTCCTTCTATTTCAGTAAAGCTTCCTTTTTCTTCTAATGTTATAATAATATTAGTTTTATAATAAGCTTTTAACTTTTCATAGCAAAATATAATTGTTTCTTGATTAGAATAATCAATTTTAGTACCGGCAAATTCTTCTGCAAAGTCTTTTGAACAAATTACATAAGTCACTTTTTTCCCTAATGCTTTTGTATCCTCATTTAAACGTCCTGCATCTAAGATACTTATAGCTTCTTTATTGTTTTCTAACACTTCCATAGCTGTTTCTTTATGTTCACCGTCTACTAAAATTAAATCAGCCTTTAATTTTTCTTTACAAGATAGTTTTCTAATTGGCTTATCTTTGACTGTAATAATTGTTCGACTACCTTCTTTTAAATTTGCAATAATGTAACTGCTTGATGTTTTATGATTTTTAATTTTTTCTATATATTTTGTATTTACATTAACTTTATTAAATTCATCTATTATTAATTGTCCATAATAATCATCACCGATAGCAGACATTATTGTTGTTTCTATATTCCATAATGATAATAGATATCCTGCATTTGAAGCTGGTCCTCCTCCACATTCTATACTTTTTTCAATTCGATGTTTTTTATTTTCTTTCGGAAATTCTGGAACAATTAGAGTTATGTCATAAGTAGAATGTCCTACACAAATTGCTTTCATCTTTGTGCCTCCTTTATACTGATAATTATATCAAAGTCTTATATCATTTTCTACTATTTATGAGTTTAAATTCTAATGTGCATTTTATAACTTTTATTATATAAATTCTTCTGTTTTTTATTTTGTTTCTAATTTTCTATACTGTTTAAAAAAATACGTATATCACTTTATATAGTGATTCCGTATTTTAAAGGTTAGATATGATTATTAAACTAAGATAAACATAAAACTAATTATTTTTTTAATTCAGCTATTAGTTATTTTTCTCTTATAATTATACTTTCAAAATATTGTTCTTGAAACTCGGTAAGTGCTCTTATTGCATCATCAGAATAATTTTTACCAGTTGCACTAGCAACTAATTTATCGTCATTATCATTCGTTCTATGTATTATTGCTATAACTTTTCCATTTGATTTATCAACTGGTTCAAACTCGCCTAATAAATAACAATCGAGTTCTTCACCATCTCCGCTTATGGTATTAGGAATATATCCATAATTTATCATGTACATAAATCCATGTTTGGGATGCCTTGTTCCTAATGGTCTATCAATTTTAATATCTACTTCTTTACCTAAATAATCTTTAGCATTTGTTTTTTTCATTTTAAAATCCTCCAATATAAGATGTAATTGATTTAATTATTATATCCTTTTCTAATTCAACAAAATGTCTTTTTAAATAATAACTTATATGTTTGACAATTTATCTTTTATAAAATCATCTAAATATTCAGATTCTTTTGTAACCCAGCTATAATCAGAATGTTCATTACTTAATTTAATATTTATATCATTTCTATTTACATTTATTATAAAATCAATTTCTAAATCATAAATTATTTTTCCATTTTTAACTTTCATTTCATCCGAATAATGAGTAATAATAGGATTAAAATTAATATCAAGGCCTATTTCTTCATACAGTTCTCTTTTTAAACCTTCTTTAATTGTTTCACCAGGTTCTAAATGACCACCAGGAAATTCCCAAGCACCAGGATATAATTCATCATTTTCATTTCTTTTTACTATTAAAAACAAATCATTATCTCTCAATATTCCAGTTAATACTATTCTTGTTTCAACTTTTTCTTTATTCTTTATTCTTTTGATATATTCTTCTTTTGTTATTTCATAACAATACACTTTTGTTTCTTTAGTTTGAATAGTATATTTAACCATTCTTGTTTTATTTAATCTATTAAACCCTAGTTTTTCCACAATCTTCCATGAAGCTGGATTTTCTATTGCAACACAAGTTTCTATTTTTTTAATTCCAACTTCACAAAACATATAATTAAGCATTAATTTAGCAGCTTCTGTTCCATAGCCCTTTCCATGATATTGTGAATCTAAAAACCAGCCAATATCTCTTATAGCATCATCATTTTTATTACCAATTTCATCATAAGAATTTTGACAACTTACTTGACCAATACATTTATTATTTGTTTTTAAAATTATTGACCACTGAAATACATCTTTATTTAATGCTTTTTCTAATTTTTTATATTGCCATTTTTTCTCAAGTTCCCAATCATAATTAAATTTTCCAACAAGATAATATTTAGCCACATTAATATCACATAAAATATTCCAAATAACTTTTAAGTCTTCTTCTTTAGTTGGTCTTAAAATTAAGTTTTCAGATTCTAATACTTTCGATCCAATATATTTCATAATCAAAATACCTTCTTTCTACTTAATATTATAACACGCATAAAATTAATTTAATAGTTAATACGTTAAAAGTAAAATTAACTGCATGTATATAATTTAAAAAATTATTCTTTTTAATTATTACACTTCCTAGATTACTAATAAGTCTTAAATATGTTTCTTAAAAACAAAAAGTACAGAATATTAATTTTTTTCTATTTCTGTACTTTTATAATTAATTATATTGTCCTTTTTTTTGTTTTACTAATATTGGTCCTTTTTTCTCTGCTCTTTTAAATGGACGTGCTTCTTTATATCCTCTATCATATCCAATTTTATCTTTAAAACCATATAAGTATGCCATATCAGTACTATACATAATCATATTATGTTCTCTTAAATAATCAAACACATCATCATCTATATCGTATTCCCTAATCAAACCATCAATGTTTCCGCCATGTTTTGCAGGATTTATATATGAACGATTTCTACTGTATAGCTCAAATCTTGGCTTAATTAGAATTCTACTAGCAGATTCTGCACCTATTGCAGGACAATCTATTGTAGCATCACTATTTACAATAAATTCATATACTTCTTCATCGAACCTTGTTGCATAAAATCTTCCGATTTCGTGTTTTTCCATATTTTTTCACTTCCTTTCTTTTTAGTGAAATACCTTTTAAAGAATGGAAAAGTACGGTAAATCACTATAGTTAGTGACTCCGTACTTCTTTATAAGTTCGTGTAGGCTTTTATACCCGAGACAGCTCACATAAATGTTTATATCTCCTCACTTGCACTATATATTATACACTTTTTTTTAGACTTGTCAATTTTTTTGTCTTTTTCTAACATAGAATAGTACTAAATTTCATACACATTTTCTTTATAACTTTCATCAAATATATTTCGATCTTCACAATATTTTAATTCTTTTTTTCTAATAATATAATCCAAAGTTGTACCTTCTTATCTTTTTTTGATTTCGTCTTTAATATATTTTATAAATTCTTCAATTGACATAGAATAAGTTTCTTCGTATCCATATTTACGATAACTAATTAAACTATTATCTTTTTCATTATCACCAATAATTATAGTAATTGGATTTTTCATAACGTTACTTTGTCTAATTTTTTTACCCATGGATTCTTCCCTATTATCATATTCTACTCTAATATCTTCCTCTAATAATAAGTTATATATTTTTTTACAATATTCATCATGATATTTAATGTTAACAGGAACAATATTTGCTTGAACTGGAGACAACCAAATAGGAAGTACACCTTTAAATTGTTCTAGCAATAATACTAAAAATCTTTCATAAGAGCCTAGAACTGCCCTATGAACCATAACTGGATATTGTTTTTCACCATTCTCATCAATGTAATTTAAATCAAATCTTTTAGGCATTGCAAAATCTAATTGAACAGTTGGAATTTGAATATCTCTACCTAAAGCATCTTTAAACATGAAGTCCAATTTTGGTCCATATAAAGCAGCTTCTCCTTCACATTTTTTTGCATCTAGTCTTAATCCATCAGATACTTCTTGTAGCATTTGTTCACAAATATCCCAGTCAGATTGCTCACCAATATATTTTTCTGGATGCTTATAATCTCTAACAGATAGTGATACCCATACATCATTCCATAATCCCATTCTTGAATAAAAATCGCGAATTAAGTTACACATATTAATTACTTCTTGTTTTACTTGATCAACTCTACAAAATGAATGGCCGTCTTCAACTGTTATAGCATACACTCTTGATAAACTATTACCAACTGCACCTTGCAATTCTGCTCTATATTGTTTATCTGACTCCATGTATCTAATTGGCAGATCTTTATAGCTTCTTAATTTTGACGCATAAATTTGAGTATGATGTGGACATTGAACTGGTTTTAATACAAATTCATGTCCTTTTGGAGATTTTACTCTAAATAATTCTTCATTGAATTTTTTAGCATGACCTGAAGTTTCAAATAATGAAATGTTTGCTAAAGCAGGACAACTAACTTTTTGAAAACCATATTTTCTACATACTTTTTCAATTTCTCTTTGTAATTCATCTTTAACAATAGTTCCTCTTGGAGTATATAAAGGAAGTCCTCCACCAACATAATCAGAGAAACAAAATAAATCTAATTCTTGTCCTATTTTACGATGATCTCTTTCTTTCGCTTCTTCTAAAAATTTTAAATAATCATTTAGTTCATCAATATTATGAAAGGCTTTACCAGAAATTCTATCTATCATTTCATTATTAGAGTCCCCATTATAATAAATACCAGAAATTCTAATCAGTTTTACATAACAACTATTATCTAATTTATGAATTTCATTTTCTAAATTCACAAAATCATTTTCGCTCACTTTATCTTCACACTTAAATTCATAATAAAATTCATTTTCATCAAAATGTTTATTATCCATATCAATATTATTATATTTATTTTTAATTATTTGTTCTAATAATAGAACAGCTTTCTCATTTAACATATTTTTCCTTCTTTCTATAATTACTTTTGATTGGGAGATTTTCGTATCAGTTTCAGTTTCCGTCATTTTTACCATCTCCTTTAAAAAACAAAAAGATGATACCATATATAGGAGTCTATAAGACGGTACCATCCTTTATTTAACTTAATTACTTTAACCGATATTATCGGGCAATCTCTTTCGAATGCAACTAATAGGTAGTAATTATTATATTCATTTATTATCTTCCACCAAACGATAACTCTCTATAAAACTCATTGTAATAATCATGTCCTATATTATTGTTTTTACTATATTTTTATTATATCATTAATTTTGTATTTTTTTGTAAAAAATATAAAAAGCCTATCACATTAATTGCAATAGACTTCTCTTTAAATATATTATTTT
This sequence comes from uncultured Mycoplasma sp., assembly GCA_964538205.1. GTDB lineage: Bacteria > Bacillota_I > Bacilli_A > RF39 > UBA660 > CAG-877. Next base: position 589 of record CAZIFN010000039.1, on the reverse strand, counting down.
TATATATATTTATAGTATGCTAAAACAATCAATGCTACGAATTGATTTAATTGTTGTCGTATAAGTTGTTGTAATCATTTGATTGTTTAACATAATAATTTCTCCCTTTCAAAAGTGATTAAATAATAACACTAAATTTATTTTTTGTCAAGGCCTTCCTATTTAGTCTGTTAATCCTATTTATTCCTATTTATTAATTTTTTCTGAGCTGTTATTAGTATATATAAATAATTAATTAGTATATCCATACTATTGATATAGGCTTGTACCAGAGTATCGTTTGGAACGCTTTTATGAAAAATATTATAAATAATTTTATTTTCTAAAATTTATAATCCTTTTACATCTAATTAAAAATTAATTGCTTATTCTTACATTAACTCCATCTATATTTTTATATACTCGTTTTTCATTTTTAGATACTTTTTTTTCTATTTCGTCTGATAAATCAAACCCAAGCATCTCAGAAAGCCCCATTAAGTAAATAGCAATATCAGCAAGTTCCTCGTTTAAATCATCTTTCTTTTTTCTCCAAGCTTCATATGCTTCAGCAACTTCACCATAAAGTAAACAAAATTCTTTATTTACA
>CAZIFN010000038.1:0-11114 GCA_964538205.1 uncultured Mycoplasma sp. | reverse complement strand
ATGAAAGTAAAAGCATCAGTAAAACCAATTTGTGAAAAATGCAAAGTTGTAAAACGCAAAGGTAAAATAAGAATAATTTGTGAAAATCCAAAACACAAACAAGTTCAAGGTTAATATAGGAGGTGTATGAAATGGCACGTATTAAAGGTGTAGATATTCCAAACGATAAGCATATTTGTATATCATTAACTTACATATATGGTATTGGAAGAAATTTAGCAAAACAAATTCTTAAAGAAGTAAATATCGATCCAGCTACTAAAACAAGAGATTTGTCTCAAGATGATTTAGTAAAAATTCGTGATGAAATTAATAAACATCTAACTGAAGGAGACCTACGTCGTGAAGTTAGCATGAATATTAAAACAAAAATGGAAATCAATTCTTATCAAGGAAGCCGTCACAAAAAAGGATTGCCTGTAAGAGGACAAAGAACTAATCGTAATGCCCGTACTCGTAAAGGTAAGGGTAAAGTTGTTGCAAATAAAAAGAAAGTTTAGTTAAAATGAAAAATTAAAAAAGGAGGTAAGACTTATGGCTTATAAAACTAGAAAGAAAAAAGTAAAAAAGAATGTTCCAGAAGGAATAGCACATATACATTCAACATTCAATAATACAATTACAACACTTACTGATAAAGATGGTAATGTAATTAGTTGGGCATCTTCTGGTGCTATTGGTTTTAAAGGAAGTAAAAAATCAACTCCATTTGCTGCTGGAATGGCTGCAGAAGCAGCAGGTAAAGCTGCATATGATATGGGAATGCGTAAAGTTGAAGTTCGCGTTAAAGGATTAGGACCAGGACGTGAAACTGCAATTCGTTCACTACAAACTGCTGGATTAGAAGTAACAGCAATTGCTGACGTTACACCAATTCCACATAACGGATGCCGTCCACCAAAACGTCCACGTGGATAATATAATATAAAAACTGGCAAAAAAAAGGAGGTTAGTTTCATGTTACAATTTGAAAAACCAATATATAAAATAACAGATTCTATAGAAAGTAATTTTTACGGAAGGTTTGAACTTGAACCATTAGAAAGAGGATTTGGTACAACAATAGGTAACGCACTAAGAAGAGTAATGTTATCATCATTACCTGGTTGTGCTATTAGTAGTGTCAAAATAGATGGCGTTCTTCATGAATTTCAAACAATTGATGGAGTATATGAAGACGTAACCAGTATTATTTTAAACTTAAAAGGTGTAGTATTCAAAAATCATTCTAACGAAACTAAAACAGTTCGTATCAATGCTACAGAAGAAGGAGAAGTAACTGCTGGTGATATTGAACACGATGCAGATATCGAAGTAATTAATAAAGATAAAGTTATCGCAACATTATCTAAAGGAGCAAGCTTAAATATTGAAATGACTGTTACCAATGGTCGTGGATATGTTAAAAGTGAAGAAAATAAAAAAATACATGACATAAAAAAGACTGGTGTTATAGCTGTCGATTCATTATATTCTCCTATTGAAAGAGTTTCTTATGAAGTAGGAAATGCTCGTGTTGGACAAGATGAAAGTTATGACAAGCTAATTTTAGATGTGTGGACTAATGGTTCAATTAAACCAGAAGAAGCTGTTGCTTTAGCTTCACGTATATTAATTGAACACTTCACCATTCTTACAGATCTTTCTGCAATTGCAGATGTTAGTGGAATGATGATTGAAAAGACTGAAGATCCAAAAGTAAAAGCTTTAGAAACTTCAATCGAAGATTTAGACTTTTCTGTAAGGGCCTATAACTGTCTAAAAAGAGCAGGAATACATACTCTACAAGATCTTGTTAACAAAAGTGAATCTGATATGATGAAAATACGTAATTTAGGTAAAAAATCTCTAAAAGAAGTATTAGATAAGATTAGAGACTTGGGTCTAATATTACGTGATGACGATTAAAAAGTAAGGAGGATTTAACTATGGCATATAGAAAATTAGGAAGAGACAATAAACATAGAAGAAGCATGCTAGCTACTATGACTAAACAAGTAGTAGAAAACGAAAGTATAACTACTACTGAAACTAGAGCCAAATTGGTTCGTAAGTTCGTTGATAAAATGATTACTTATGGTAAAAAAGGAGATTTAGTTTCACGTCGTAAAGCTTTAGCATTCTTACATAACGATAAAGCTGTTGTTGATAAAATATTTAATGATTTAGCAAAACGTTATGAAAACCGCAATGGTGGATATACACAAATCTTAAAATTAACTGAGAGACGTGGAGATGACGCTCTTATGGTAATTTTAAAATTAGTAGATGAAGCTAAGCCAGTAGAAGATAAAAAAGAAAAGAAAGCTACTAAAAAAGCTAAAAAAGAAGAAAAATAAAAAATTAAACACTATTATTAATGTAGTGTTTTTTCATTGAATTTTAAAACTTTATTTTTATATATTATTAATGTATAATTAAAAGCAGGAGGATCTATATGGCAGAAAATAAAATTAAAAACTTGAAAAGCTATATTCAACACTATTTAAATAGAGAAAGAAGTCAAGAACTACTATTAAAAAGAGCAACAGCAAAATATGGAATGACTTATCAAGATAGCGATTTTGCAGATATGGAACTATACACAACATTTAGACCAATACATGCAGTAAACTCTATTTCGGAAGCTGACTATATGAAAACTGAATTCTACAAAGAAGCTTATATGAATGTATATATAAAGATGTATAAGCAATTTAAAAGACATCCTGAAGAATATAGTCAATATTATCAAGACATATATGATAATACTGGTGAAATAAATATCAACGAATTTAACAATTTGTTAAATAGAATATCCAATGACTGGGCAAAATTTTATAGTAAGTCAAATAAATATCATAGAACACCAGCACCAGGTATACAATTAAAAAATATAGCTTTAAGTGAATTCTTCTGCTTAAATCCAGAAACAAGAAAAAACTTAAGTAAAATTGCACAAGAAAAAACATTTGCTCAAGACTGTGAAATTTATACTGCCTATCAACCTGAAATAGAGGGATTAAAAGGAATCTCATTTATAGAATTCATTCAAAATAAAGACTTAAAAGCAGAATATCGTCAAAAAACGTCCTGGTTGGCAGCAGAATTAGAAGAAAAGAAAAAAGAACCAGTAAAGTTTGAAGATGTAATGCATAAAGTATCATATGCATCCAAAGAATGGGTAGAATTCATAGAATGTATGGATGAAGCAGTAGAAAATGGAGGAAAATTTTTCGCAACAAAATATCCTCTTGAAAAATTTAGCTTAAAAGATAAAGAAGAAAAACAAAAACTTCAAAGGATAGTTACACAACTAACAGTTGCAAAAATTACAAAACAACAACAAAATATAGAGCTAAATGATATGTTTAAAGATGTAAAAAAAGCATCTTCAGAAAAAGTAGAACAAAGATAAAAACGAGGAGGAATATAATGAAAGCATTAATAACAGGAGCATCATCTGGAATAGGCTTAGATATGGCTAAATACCTAGCAAAACAAAAATATGAATTAATTTTAGTAGGCAAAGAAAAAGAAAAATTAGAACAAGTACAAGAATCATTACCAACGAAAGTAACAATCATTGTAGCCGACTTATCTAATGAACAAAAAGTAAAAGAACTATATGTTCTAACATCTAAAGAAAATGTAGATGTATTAATTAATAATGCTGGGTTTGGAGACTTTGGATACTTTACGGAAACAGATTTAAACAAAGAACTATCAATGATAGATACAAATGTTAAAGCAGTTCATATACTAACAAAATCATTTCTAAAAGATATGGAAAAGAGAAACTCAGGCTATATATTAAACGTAGCCTCTTCAGCAGCTTTTCAACCAGGACCGTTAATGGCAACGTATTATGCCACCAAGTCATATGTATACCAATTAACAGAAGCATTATATTATGAACAAAAAAAGAAAAAAAGTAATGTTCATCTATCAGTATTGTGCCCTGGACCAGTAGCAACTAACTTTAATAACGTAGCTGGAGTAAAATTTGCAGTCAAACCATTAACAAGTTCATACGTTGCTCAATATGCTATTGACCAGATGTTTAATAAAAAAATGTTAATAATTCCAGGCTTTAAAATGAAATGTGCAAAGTTTTTTGGAAGATTCGCTTCTGATAAATTACTTCTAAGAGTAACATATAGAATCCAAAAGAAAAAAAATAATTAAATAACTTTATAAAATCTTATTTTATAGATAAAATGAGATTTTTTTCTATTAATACGTTTATTATATTTGTTTTGACCTTTAGCAATTCATATTATATAATAAAAAAGCAAAGTTGGTGATATTATGCATGATAATGTAATTGAAATAAATAATTTAACATTACCATACTGTTTTAATAATTTTAATATTAAATTTGAAAAAAATAAATTCATAATTGTTTCAGGTCCAAATAATTGTGGAAAAACAACATTAATTAGAATTTTAGACAGTCAAATAAAAACAAAAAATCAAGTATTTTTCGGAACTGTAGGTATAGAACGTTACAAAATAACAGATTTAGCTAGTAAAATAAAAACAATAATAAAAGATGAATACTATTTTAGTAAAGATACCGTAGTTGAAGAAATAGAGTCAACATTAAATAGCAATGAGTATAAAGATAAAAAAAATTTACTATCACAAATAATCAAAAAATATAAACTAACTAAATATCAGCAAAGTAATCCTAATAATTTAAATAATTATTTAAAATTAAAACTATCTTTAGCTTTAGCACTTCTTTATAGACCTGTTTTGTTATTATTAGATGACATATTATTAACTTTAAACAAAAAAGAAAAAGAAGATATCATAACAATTATTAAAGAATATAAAAAAGAAAACAGCTTATCTATTATTATGACAGTATCTAATTTAAATGATAGCTTATATGGTGAATATTTATATATAATTAAAAATAGCAAAGTAGTTCTTGAAGGTAAAACAATAAACGTACTAGAAAATGATAATATAATTAATAAATTAGGCTTAGAGTTACCATTTATGATAGATTTATTAGTAAAATTGCGTGATTATGACTTGGTAAATAATATAGAATTGGATATGGACGGGCTGGTGAATATTTTATGGAAATAAAATATAAAGTTAATAAAGAATTTTCAATTACTATAAATAGTAATGAAATAACTGGAATATCTACACAAGAGCATAAAGAAGTAATTAATATATTATTAAAAAATATGGATCATAATGACATTAGTACTGATGAACAAAACGAACTACTAAATAAGAAAACAGCAATTATTAAAGAATTACCATGTATAAACTTTTTAAAAAACGTAGAAGATTACATGGACTATATAATAAAAAAAGATATATTACAAATGAATAATCCAGAGAAAAAGAAAAAAGATTCACTAAAAATAGTTGGATTACCAACAGAATATCTAGAAAGAGAAATATCAAGTTTATCAAAATCAGAAAAATTTAAAATTTCCTTAGCTATTTCACTTTTATCTAATCCAAATATAATAATATTTGATAATATGTTTACTTATCTGGATTTGCATCAAGAAAAAGAAATAATTACCCTAATTCAAAAACTAAAAGAACAATATAATAAAATAATAATAATTATTGATGATAACTGTAATAAATTATATAAATATACTAATAGAATGATTTTTATAAAAAATAGTCAAATAATCTTATCATCACCAACAATAGAAGCATATACAAGAGTTGACTTTTTAAGAAAACATGGATTTTCAATACCAGATATAATAGAAGTAACTTATAAAGCAAAGAAAAATAAAAAGATTAAACTATCTTACCATAAAGATATAAGAGACTTAATAAAAGATATATATAAACATGTGTAGGAGGAAATTATGAGATTTTTAATAAAATTTTCATATGATGGAAGTAACTATGCTGGTTTTCAAAGTCAGCCTAATCTAAATACTATTCAATATCAAATAGAAGAAGCATTAACAAAAGTAAATAATAATATTAAAACAACAATATGTGCAACAGGTAGAACTGATAAAGGTGTACATGCATTATGTCAATATGCTCATACTGACATAAACATAAGTATAACTGAAGAAAAATTAAAAAGAGCATTAAATAGTAATTTGCCTGATGATATACATATAATAAGTACAAAACAAGTAGATGAGAACTTCCATGCAAGGTATAACGTAAAAGGAAAAGAATATAAGTATTATATCAACTTAGGCGAATATAATCCTATAGAAAGAAACTATGTATTTCAGTATAACCATGAACTTAATGTTGAAAATATGAAAAAGGGAATAACGTATTTTGTTGGAACAAATGATTACAGAGCGTTTGTTACAGAAAATAAAGAAAAAACCAATTGTATTAGGACAATAGATAAAGCTACAATAGAAACAAAAAATAATAAATTAATTATAACTTTTCATGGTACAGGGTTTTTAAGATATCAAGTAAGAAATATGATTGGATTATTAATTAAAATAGGTGAAAATAAAATATCCCCAGAAACTGTGGAAAAAATACTTGCAAGTAAAGATAGAACGAAATCAGGCAAAACAGCACCAGCAGTTGGACTTTATTTAACAAAAGTGGAGTATTAATAGAATAAATAAGTGTGTAAACGATTAAAAAGTAGAAAAAGTATTGATTTTTAAAGCCTTTTTTAGTATAATCATAATCGGTACATTCGAATATCCCCACATAAATTAAGTCCTGGGAAAACTTAGTTTAAGTAAAAGGAGAAAAATATGACAAGTTATATGCAAAAAAAAGAAACTGTAAATCGTAAATGGTATGTAATTGATGCAGAGGGAAAATCATTAGGTAGAGTTGCTTCATTAGCAGCTACTTACTTACGTGGAAAACATAAACCAACTTATACTCCACATATAGATACTGGTGACAATATTATAATTATCAACGCTGAAAAAGTTAATTTAACTGGAAATAAGCTAGAAAACAAAATGTATTATAATCACTCAATGTATGTTGGTGGATTAAGAGAAAGAACTGCAAAAGTTATGAGAGAACAATATCCTGTTGAAATGATGGAAAGAGCTGTTAAAGGAATGCTTCCACACAATAGACTTGGAAGAGAAATGGCAAAAAAATTATTTGTATATGCAGGTAGCGAACACAAACAAATGGCACAAAAACCAGAAGTGCTAGAAGTTAAGTAGGAGGGTTTAAGTTATGGCAAAAGAAAATAAAAACGTATATACTGGAACTGGACATAGAAAGACTAGTGTTGCTCGTGTTACACTAACTCCAGGAAAAGGAAAAATTACAATCAATGGTCAAGATGTACATGACTATTTACCTTTTGAAGTATTAGTAATGGATTTATGTCAACCATTAGATATTACTAATACTAGAGAAATGTTTGATGTAGATGCAAAAGTAAAAGGTGGAGGATTCCAAGGTCAAACAGGAGCAATTCGTTTAGGAATCACAAGAGCTTTATTAGATTATGATAAAACTACTCCAGCTGATTCTGAAAATAGTTTTAGAAAAGTTCTAAAAGCAGCAGGATTCATAACAAGAGATTCACGTAAGAAAGAACGTAAAAAGCCAGGATTAAAGAAAGCACGTCGTGCACCACAATTCTCAAAACGTTAAGATATTACAGATTTCAAAAGTCCAAGTATATGGGCTTTTTTTTGTGACCCTAAAAAAAAATATGCATATAATACAATAGAGGAGGTTAGAATGTTAAATTTAGAGTATTTACAAGAATCATTAATAATTGCCATAGCTTTAAGTACAATAACATGTGCTTTTGTTCAAAAAACAAAATGCTGTTTTAAAAGCAGTAAACATTTAGCTTTATATTCCCTATTAGTTAATATATTCGTTGGAATAGTATTCTGTATGACATTTACAAGTATAGATTTTCCCAATAGTTTATGGACTGGAATGTTTTCCTTCCTTGGCGCTGACACTATTTATAAAACACTTGAAGGTAAAGTGTCATCATATTCAGATATAACCAATAAAAAAGGTGTATATATATCAAAAGATAATATAATTAATAAGGAGGAGGGAATATAAATGGAAAAACCTCTATATCCTTGTTTAAACATGCGTATAACACAAGGATATAATGAAGGAACACATGTAGATAGTTATGCAATAGATGATGCTGGAAAAGATACAAATATAAGTAGAATTCGTGCCCCATACACAGGAATAATAAAAAAAATATATAAAGATGACGCTAATGAAGTATGGCTTGAAAGTATTGATAAAGTAGAATATCCTGATGGAACAAAAGATTATTTAACAATGATGTTTGCTCATGCAAATGACATTAGTGACTTATTTGTAGGAAAAAAAATATCACAAAACGAAGAATTTTATAGTGAAGGTACAAAAGGAAATGCAACAGGGAATCATTGTCATTTTGAATGCGGTAAAGGAAAATTTACTGGGACAGGATGGCATAAAAACACATCTGGATATTATTCAATAAATAATGGCAAAAAACCAGAAGAATGTCTCTGGATAGATAAAAATGTAAATATAATAAACAGTTATAACTATAATTTTAAAAAATTGACAGAAGAAAAAAGTGAAATTATAAAGCCAACTGAAATAGAAATTAAAGATGAACCAGTATTTGTTTGTCAAAAAAGCGATTTATATGGTATTTATTTAAAACCAGGTCAAAAACTGTATATAAAATAGTAATTAAATAAACCCAGTTTCTATACTAAGAAACTGGGTTTGCAATATAAAAAATAAATCTTATCCTAAAGCAACGTCTAAAATCATCATAACAGAAAATCCAATTAAGGTAAAAAGAGCCATCAAGTCTTTCTTTGAATTAGATTGACTTTCGGGAATTAATTCTTCAACAACCACGTATATCATAGCTCCCGCCGCAAATGCTAATAAAAATGGCAATAGATTTTGAATCTTTAAAACTAAGAACGCACCAAGTATAGCAGATATAGGCTCAACTATACCAGTAAGCTGTCCCAAGAAAAAAGCCTTTTTTCTACTAAGTCCCTCACGCCTCAATGGTAAACTAACAGCACTTCCTTCTGGAAAATTTTGCAGTGCTATACCAAAAGCTAATGTAACAGCTGATGCTAGTGTAGCTCCCTCAATTCCGTATGCTAAAGATCCAAAAGCAACACCTAAAACTAAACCTTCAGGAATATTATGCAAAGTAATAGAAAATATCAACATAAGACATCTTTTTATTCTACTAGGTTGTCTATTGTTATGTTTATATGAAAAGTAATTAAAAGTCTTATCTCCAATGAAGAGAAGTAATCCACCAGAAATAAAGCCAAGACAAGAAACCAACCAAGATGTCATTTCTAAATTATTAGCAAGTTCAATTGAAGGATTTAACAAAGACCAAAAAGAAGCTGAAATCATAACACCAGCAGAAAAACCAAGCAAAGCATCCATTATGCTTTTTTTAATTTCTTTAAAGAAAAACACTATAGATGCACCTAATATTGTAATAGACCAAGTAAAAAGAGAAGCTAAGAGTGCTTGAATTATTGGCGATAATTCAGAAAAAAAATTATACATTATATTCACCAGTATAAAATATGCAAATAAAACATGTATGCTTAGGCAAACAACTAAAAATGTTTGTTATTATAAAAAAATTATGATAGTATATTAAGAAAAAAAGGACGTGTAAAAATGACAGAATATCAACGCCTAGAAACAGAAATAGAAAAATATTTAACTAGAAATAACGTAAAAAAAACTAATAACGTTATAAGTATATATGATTTATATAAATCATTTGAAAATAAATTTAAAGAATTAAGAGATATACAATTAAATATTAGTTTGATAGAAAAAATAAATAAAGACAACACAGTAATAAAAGAAACAGGCAAAATTTTTAAATACAAAGAAACAGTATATACCAAAATATTAGATAATGTAGTAGCAACCACAGAAAAAGAAACTTCTAAAATAACATTTTTCTATGGAATGGGTAAACATCCTGAAAAATTTACCATCTTAAAAGATTTTGATGATAATGATATTTATTTTTCAGATGATACTATACCCGATAAAAATTTTATTTCTAAATATTATAGTGAGATCATGTATATATTTGATACATTAGAGGAATTTGCAAAATTAACTAACTCTGATATAGGAATTGCAAATGAAAATTATAATTTAAAACCATTAATATTAAGTGATGGTTTCCTTACACTAACTATAACCATTGACATGCTTGGCAAAGTAAGCACAAATATTTCAATTAATAGTAAAGAAGACAGAACAGGAATTTATAACAGAGAATGGTATACTAGAAAGACTTTATCAGAGCTAGTATATGAAAATAATGATGAAATTTTAAAAAAGATACCTATAAATATAAATACTTTAGATTCTAAGTATCAAGATATTATAAGTAAATATTCGACATATAATTAAGCAGGTGTTATAATACTAATCAATAAAAAGGAAGGTAAATCAATGAAAATTTTATTTATTTCAGATATACATGGAATAACTGATAATTTAAAAAAAATAGAAAAGAAAATAAAAGAAGAAGATATAGATAAATTAGTATGTTTAGGTGATTTATATTATACTGGTCCAAGTTACGAAGGAAAAGGTATAATTAATAGTAAAGAAGTTTTTGAATTTTTGACAAAATATAGTGATATCTTAATATGTATGATGGGTAATTGTGATTCAAACGTGGATATTAAGGCAAGTGATTTTCCTATTAGCAATGGTATTTCTTTAATAAACACTGATAATCTAGATATATATATTACTCATGATAATGAATATAATTTTGAAAAAAATAGAAAATTTAATCGAACAGGAATCTTAGTATACGGACATGAACATATTCCATATATTAAAAAAAGCGGAAAGATGACTTACATAAATGTTGGTTCTATTTCACTACCTAAAAATAATAATAGTCCGACATATGCAATTTATGAAAATAAAAATATAACAATTTATGATATTAATGAAAATATTATTGACAGTGTCGATTTATAGTGAAAAGTGATTTTATACAAAAATAATAACAGAAGGTATAATAAAATAAAGCTTTCTGTTTTAAATTGAAATAAATCAAATATTCTTCTGAAATTTTTTTCTAAATGCAACCCTTCTTTCATAAAAAGTTGCATTTAACT
>CAZIFN010000037.1:0-11699 GCA_964538205.1 uncultured Mycoplasma sp. | reverse complement strand
TAAAACATGAATTGGTAATAAAATTGTAGCAAATGCAAATATCTTTGTTTGAAAACTCCATATATCCCAATTTTTTATTAAAAATACTAAAATGACAGCTGCTATAAAATTAATAACATAAAGCCATATAGCTAACCAGATTTTTGTTAATTTTTCTTTCATTCTTTTCCTCCAATTCAAAAATATAAATTACTATTTATTTTATTATACATTAAATTTTTTTATTGATTACCTACCAATTTGTCATATTGTTTCTTATTTTTCTTTATAATCAAACAATTAACTATTTGATATATACCTACTGCTATAAACGTAATTGGTATCAAAAACCATATTCCCATGACTTTAATTGTTTCTAATAGTGCAAAAGTTTCTGCATTTTGAAATAAAATAATACCAATACCTATTATTAAGAGGGCAAATCCAATAAAGGCACCAATAACATCTATTTTAACTTTATCAAATAAGCCTAGCATCATTAATCCAAATAGTATAAATGGTATAGATCCTAATATAAAAAATGTACCAGCATAGATGAGTCCTTTATTATTATTTAATCCAACTAATATAGATTCACTAGGATTATTAGGATTATATTTAACTTTGCGAACACTATTTTTATCAGGTATATAATTTGATCCATAATCAGTAGATATTTCATATTCAATGCCATCAACATTATAAACATATTTTAATTTATAAGTTATTCCATTTTTATTGCTACTATATATTTCATAATCTTTATAATAACCATTAGTAGTTGTAAAATTTCGAGTATTACTATTTAATTTATGTGTATCTTTGATACCGAATAATAACATTAATATTCCTGATACAAATGTTATTCCTACTAAAATACAAGGAAGAACTATATTTAAATTAATTTTTGAGTTATGACTTTTATTATCAGTTTTAAGCAAAAACTTTTTAATTATAAATATACTAACTAGCCAAAATGGTATAGAAAATATTAAAGAATTATATTGTTTATTTACTATATTTGTATAGCACCAAAAGATTAATATTCCAAACCAAAATAATAAAAAAGAAAATGTGAAAACTTTATTAAATAAATCTATATACTTACTTTTATTAAATAGCATCGAAATGTTTTTTAACAACACTGCAATACTACAAATTAAGAATGGAAGTAAAATCACTTTACCAGTAGAAGTATTTATATAAAAATATAATAATAGTAATGTAATAAATATACTTTTTATTATTTGACTTGTTATTATTCCTTTTCTCATTATTTTCTCCTTGTTTTTTTAATATTTTTGCCGGCTTATTTAAATCATAAGAAACAACTATATCATCATTTACATTAAATATTTCATTTGAATATACAATTTTATTTTTTTATAATCAATATCATTAACTTTTTTAACTCTAACAGGCTATCTATTTCTTTGATTTTATATTTTTTTAACCTAGTGTTTTATAGCTGTCTTTAATTTACTTCCATCACCTTTTCTTAGAATACTTAAATATGTTCATGGTATAATCTTTTATCATTTATATCTACTTTGTAAGTTTTTTCTTTTGCCAATTTCTTTTATTGCATTTAGGACATTTCATATATCTTGTTCTCCCAAAATGCATTGATAGGAAAACACTATTAAATGTAGGAATATATTTATTATCACAATTAGCACATTTATAATATCCTGCAGTTTGTTCAATTTTTAAACTGTTATATATGCCAAATGCGAAGATAAAAAATCCTAATGCAATTAGTAAAACCTTAATCCATAATTCCATTTCAACAAAAGACGCAACAAAGATTAATATAATAAATGTAATTGAAGATATATAGCCTATTACCCATTCTAAAGATAATAATTGTTTATCTTTTTCTTCTTTTGCTTTTGCCATTTCTAATAAATTCTTTTCTAATAATTTTTCATTATCCTTCATATCAACTATTTTCCCACTATATAAATCATTAATCGTTATGTCTAATAATTTGCATAACTCTATAATATTTGAAGCATCTGGTATACAAATCCCATTTTCCCATTTGGAAACTGCTCTATCTGTAACATATAATTTTTCAGCTAATTCACTTTGAGTTATACCAATATTTTTTCTTCGTTCTTGAATAAACTTGCCTATTTTAATTTGATCCATATAGTTTTTCTCCTTTCTTGCTTACATCATATAATAATTATTTGATTTTTAACACGAACTAGAAGTTGAGTTGTATAAATTACTATTTTTTCACATTTTTTAAATTATTTAATTAGTTTATGTTTCTACATAATAATATCTAAAATCTTGTTAACTAATCATTTTTAATTTTTCAAATAGTTTTCTTTTGTAGTAATGACACACATTCAACGTGGTAAGTTCTAGGGAACATATTAACTGGTACTACTTCTTTTACTTCATAATTATTAAGTAGGTTTACATCTCTTGCAAATGTTACTGGGTCACATGATACATATATTATTTTTTTAGGGTTAATTTTTTCTATACTATTAATAGTCTTTTTATCAAGCCCTGCTCTTGGAGGATCAACTATAATCATATCTATATTACTAAATGTATCTATTACATTTTCTACTTTGTCATTAATAAATTTAATATTACTAATATTATTTAATTCTTTATTTTGATTTGCATCTAAAATATTAGACTCTGATGAATCAACAGCTATTATTTCTTTGGCATATTCTGATACATATATTCCTATAGTTCCCGTTCCAGTATATAAATCTAATAATTTATCTGGTTTTTCTTCTTTTACTAGTTGCTTTACTTTATCATATAATTCAACTGTTAAATTCTTATTTACTTGAAAAAAAGAATCTATAGATAAATAATACTTTTTATTACCAATTTGTGTTATTATCTTTTTGTTTGTGGTTAATAGCTTGTTATTATATATTAGTACATCTACTTTTCCTATTAAGTCATTTACATTTTCAAATTCCCCATTAATTTTTAACATAAGCATTTTTGAATCATTACTTACTCTTATAAGTAACTCTTTAATTTTATTTTCTTGGCTTTGAATTAAATTTATTATTTCATTTATTTTAGAATCTAGTAAACAACATTTTTCTATATTTAATAAACTTTTAGAATCTTTTTTATAATAGCCAAGGCATTTATCATTTCCATGTAAAGTTACCTTATTGCGATATTTATATTCTAAAGAATAAATAGTTTCAGTTACTAATTTAGGATTAATTTTAGCAAATTTTACTAATATTTCTTGTACTTTTCTTCTTTTAAATTCGTTTTCTTTACTATATGATAAGTGTTCTAAATTACAACCGTTGCAAATATTATAATATGGACATTTTTCTATAATCCTGCTGGGAGATTTTTCAATAAAGTCAATTACCTTTGCTAGGAAATATTTCTTTGTTTCTTTTATAACTTCTATCTTTACAATTTCATTTGGAAGAGCATTTTCTACAAAACATATTTTATTATTAATTTTTGTTATTCCTCTTCCATAATGATCTAATTTTTCTATTTTTACATTCATAATATACCTCTTTTTTTATTATAACAAAAAGTACATAGTTTTTGAATATAAATACATAATAGTAATGGTGATTTTATGAAACTAATTAAAGATATTAAAAATAAAATTAGACATTCGAAAGATTATATTCTTAAAGAAATATATATTGATAATACTAAAGTTTCTTTATTTTTTAATGAAGTACTTACTAATAGTATTACTATTAATGAATTTGTTATTAAAACTTTATTATGTATTAAAAAAAAGCAACTTACTAAATTAGATTATATATTGCCTGTTACTAATATTAAAAAGATTAAAAAAAGTGAAGTATTTAATTATGCTAATAAAGGTTTTTTAATTATTATTACAAAATATATTTATGCTGTTGAAGTTAGGGCACAATTAGATAGAGGAATTACTAGTATTGAAAGTGAATTGTCAATTGCTGGTCCTAAAGATAGTTTTACTGAAAATTACAATACTAATTTGGGTTTAATTAGGAGAAGAATTAAATCTAGTAATCTTTCTGTTTTAGATATGGAGATTGGTAGAATTAGTAAAACTAAAATTGGTGTTTTATATATAGATAATATAGCTTCTTCTTCGTTAATAAGGAAAATTACTAAAGTATTAAATAATATTGATATTGATGGTATTATTGATTCTAGTTATTTAAAAATCACTCTTGAGGATGGGAAGAGTTTTTTTCCTACAATTATGATGAGTGAAAGACCTGATAAGAGTGCAATGGCTTTATTAGAAGGAAAAGTTGTTATCTTAGTTGATATGAGTCCATACGCTTTAATTTTGCCTAGTTTTTTTGTTGATTTTTTTCATACTACTGATGATTATTATCAAAAATCTTTTAATACTACATTTATTAGAATTGTAAGATTTATTTCATTTTTAATAGCTATTTTTACTCCAGCTTTATATATTGCTGTTACAACAAGAAATTATGATGTTGTTCCTTTGGATTTATTACTTATGTTGAAAGCTGGAAGAACATTTGTTCCTTTTCCGGCATATGTTGAAGCGTTATTTATGATTATTTGTTTTGAAATTCTTAAGGAGTCTGATTTGAGAATGTCTAATACTTCTGGTTCTTCTGTGTCTATCCTTGGTGGATTAATATTGGGTGATGCTGCTGTTAGTGCTGGAATTGTTTCGCCTATTATGATAATTATTATTGCTATATCATCAATTGCAGGATTAGTTTTTTCATCTGTTGAATTAGTTAATGCTTTAAGACTTTATAAAATTATTCTTTTAATTTTGGGAACAATTTTAGGTATTTATGGTGTGATTTTAGGTACAATTTTTATTATTTATAAATTGTTATCTTTGAAAGTATTTGATATTCCTTATTTGGTTCCATTTGTACCATATGAAAAAAATGAAATTAATGATTCTTTAATTAAAAAAGAAGAAAAAGTTAAAAAAAGAAATTCTTTCTTAACAAGAAATATTATTAGAGGGTGGTATAAATGAAAAAAGTTTTTATTTTATTATTTTTATCTATTTTCTTTGGGATTATATTTAAGATTCCAGAATATCATGAATTAAATGATTTAGCTATTATTCAAGGAATTGGAATTAGTTATGAAAATAATAACTATACTATATATATGAAGGAAGTAATACCTATTAGAAATGATGAGGGAATTAAATATAAATATAAAATATATATTGGCGATGGTGATGACTTGAATAGTGCTTTATTAAAGGTGAGTTCTAAAACAAAAAAGAAACTTTACTACAAACGTTGTAAGTTTCTTATTACTAATATTGATAATAGTGATACTGTTAAGGAAATACTTGGAATTATTCCAAATAATGTATATCATCCTTCTATTCAAGAAGATATTAAAAATATTTTATTAAAAACTAATTCCTAATTTCTTCACATGTATAACCTTGTTCTTCGTAAAATTCTCTTTGTTTTTCTTTTTCATTAAAATATTCTAATAGTCTTTCGTTAGAATCATTGATATTAATTGCGGCTTTAGTTATGACAATTGTTGTCATATTGTTACTATTATTTATACCTATTCCATTAATAGTTGAAAAGAAATATATTTCATCTTCTGGTGTATATATAGACTTAGATTCATTCTCTACCTGAGATGTTATATTATTTTCTATTTTTGTATATGTAATAATATTTTTCTTTAATACGCTTTCTACATACATTGATTTACTGGTTATTACATATAAATTAATATTATCTGTTTTGGTACATGATAGTACTTCTTTACTTTCTTTTGCTGCTTGCGTTTTTGGATTGCTATCATTACTTAAATTAACATCATTTATGGTTTTTCTAAATATAGGAGGAAGAACTATAAATGCTATCAAAATTATAATTATTATATATAGTACAATATTTATTATGGTATTTTTTACCTTTTTCATTTTAAATCCTCCCTATTCTTCTTATGTTAATATTATCACATTAGATTTGCTTTTTCAATCTTTTGATTTTAGGTTTTTTAATCGATTTAGCTTTTCTTGAATTGATTTTTTTCTTTCTAATTCTTGATTTTTATCTATAATGTATGAGTTATTATCTTTAATAATAATTGAACCTTCATGTACTTCATTAGGAAGTTCATTTTTATTAATTACTATTTTTTCTTTTGTTGTTAATTCCTCACATAATATTAAATCTTCTTCAATTTTGTCAACTGCATATTTCAAATTTATCACCTATCCGTTTGTGTTTGTTTCTATTAACTCAAAAGTTAAAATACTACCATTTGATTTAGCTATTATAGATTTATCTTTATCTGTTCTATATACTTTTATATTTTTATTTTCTATTTTTTTTATTATTTCGTTACTTGGATGATTATAAATATTATTTGTTCCAACTGAAATAATTGCATACTTAGGATTTACTTTGTTTAAAAAGGTTGTTGAGGTTGAATACTTAGAACCATGATGTCCTACTTTTAATACATCACTTTCAATATTTTTATTTAAAATTTCTTTTTCAACTGTCGTTGATGCATCTCCAGTAAATAAAAAACTAATATTTTTATGTTTTAATTTTAATATTATTGATGAATCATTTAAGTTTTTTGAATTATTGTTTATATATAGTGTAGTTATACTAGCATCTTCAAATAAAAAGGTTTGATCTATTTCTGGACTTTCGAAAGCCATTTGTTTTTCTTCTAGGGCATCTAATAAGTCTTCAAATGTTTTTGTCGTTGTGATTACTTCTGGCATATAAAATGTTTTTACAGAGAAGTTTTTTATTATATCATCCATACCACCAATATGATCCTCATGGGCGTGCGTTCCTATTACATATTCAAATTCTTCTATTCCAAGTTTTTTAAAGTAGTTAACTAGATATGGTCCATCTTCATTATTGCCGGCATCTATTAACATGTATTTATCATTATTTTCAATTAATATTGAATCTGCTTGTCCAACATCCAAGAATGTAACTGTTAATTTTGATTCTGTTTCGTTGATAACGTCTGTAGTTCTTTTTTTTGTGTGAGAATCTTCATCTGGAATATTATCGTAAGTGTTAAATAGGTATACTATTAAAATTATTATTATGGCTATAATTTTATTTTTTGTCTTTTTTTTCATGCTACTCTCCTTATTATATCTATATTATAGCATTTTTATTGTTTAGAAAAAAGAATTACGTTTATAATTCTTATTTTTGATTATCTGTTTGATTTTTATATTCACTATAATTATATTTTTGAAGAAGATTTTCCTTCGTTACTTTATATTTGCTTTCAAACCTTGCTGCACCTAGGAATAATTGTTCATAGTTTTCTTCTATTATATTTATTCCAATGTCTTCGAAAAAACGGTGCCTTGCATAAACTAGTTTTGGACTTTGCATTAATATTTGAGGCCTTTCTACAACTTTTTTATCTATTTTTAATGACTTTAGTAATGAGAATTTTTCATCTAAACCTTTTTCGCTGTATCCAAAAACAGTTGGTAAGTTTCTAATTATGAAAATGGTTTCTTCATTAGTATAACCTTTTTCTTTGACATACTCTACTCTTTTTGCGATATTATCAGTACTTAATCCTAATATAATAGGAAATGATTTTATCATAGCGGTTATTTCTTCACTATTAAATCCTAATTTTTTTATTGTATTTATTTTTTCTTCAATTGTACTTTGTTTAACTGTATATAATGAAGGTGCTGATATAGTCATTTTTAATAATTCTTTTCTTGAAAAACCTAGTGTTTCTAATTCTTCTATTTTTCTAGTAATGTATTCCAAACTATATGTATATATCATAGGAAGTGCTTTGGTGATTTTATGTATTGCTTCATTTGAATATCCTAAGTTTAATAGCTGGGCATATATATTGTTTGCCTTTTCGGAAGTGATTGTCAACATTGTAGGAGCTCTTTTTACCATTAAAACTAGTTCATCTTCTGTATAGCCTAATTCTAGATAGGAATTGAAGCGAGAATTTATTCCTTCAAAGTTAATGCTAAATAAAGTTTGGGCTTTGCTTACTATTGCTACAGCATCTTTTTCTTGAAATCCTAAGCTTTCTAATTCGGATATTTTTCTTTTTATTGTTTCTATTTTAAATCCAAAAAGTGATGGTAATAGTGTTAGCATTTTATGTACTCTTTCTGGGGCAATTCCTAACTCTTCTAAATATTCTATTTTTGATTTCATATTATCAGTTGATAAACCATACATTGCTGGAAAAACTTTTGACATTTTTATTATTTCTGTTTCTTTAAAGCCATATTCTTTTAAAAATCTTTCTTTTGCTTCAAATGTTTCTTGATTTATACTATAAAGTTCTGGTGAAGCATTAGCCATTTTTATTATTTCTTCTTTTGTATATCCTTTTGATAAAAAGAAGTCAAATTTTCTTTTTATTGTTTCTGTACTATTTGTATATGCTCTTGGATGCTTTTTCAAAATATTAATTGCATCTTCATTGCTATGTCCTAGCATCATAAAATTAGCATATTTCTCTTTCATTTTTTCTTTTGATAATACTAATATATTTGGTGTATCAGAAGTTATTTTTATAATTTCTTCGTTTGTTAGTCCTAATTCTTTTAGGAATGACCAAGAGGACTCTGCTAACATAATTGCACTATCATTTGAAACATTTTGGATTAGTAGAGAATTCATTATTTTTTCGATGTCAGATTCACTATAACCTAATTTTTGTAAATATTCTTTATACATGTTTTACCTCTTTTCTTTAATGTTATAATTCAGTAATATTTATTATAATGTCTTTTTCTTTTAAGAAATCTAATAAATCACTAGTTTTTAGCCATAAAGTTTCAGTATTATCATTTGGATGAATGCCAATAATGTTATATGGCGTAATTAAATTTCTATCTACATAGGCTTTTACTATTTTTTCTTTATCATTTAGTAATCCTAAAGGCGTAACCGAACCAGGACTAAGTTTCATTATTTTCTTTAAGTCTTGTGATGTTGCTAGGGAAAGAGTTCTTGTCTTATTTTCCTTTTTAAATTTCTTTAAGTTTACTTTTTTATTTCCTTTTATTATAAGTAAATAATAACTTTCTTTTTTATCGTCTATAAGAAAAATATTTTTTGCATTTCCTTCGGGATATGGTAAATTTACTTCTTCTAAATCTTTCATACTATAAACTGCTTGATGTTTTGTTATTTCATACCAAATATTTTTAGTATTTAAATATTTATAAAATTCTTCTTTGGTCATATATACTCCTTAAGACTTTCTATATATATTTTATAGTAAGTGTTTGATATCTGTTTTAAGGCTTTTTTGCTTAATACTTTTGTTATTTGTATTTTGATATCAGATAATCAGCTAAGTACAGTAATATTATATAGACGATTTTAAATGACTTTTTTGTAGTCATTATTACCATAAAAATTATATCATACTTTGAAGCTTTTTACTAATGTCTTTTACTATATAGGTTATTTATAAATTTAACCTTATAAATTATTTTAATAATAAAGTTATGTTAAAAAAGTTTTTTGTGATAAAATTAATAATAGAAAGGTAGTGATATATATATATGAATCAAGAACAAAATAATTTAAATTCTAATAATAATATGCATAATAATGGAGCTTCTAATAATCAACCTGGGATAGATAATCAACAAATGATGAATCAGCTATTTGGAGTATCACTTCAGAATAATAGTCAATACAAACAGGAAAGTTCTATTCAACCCGTAGATAGTGCTAATCAATCACAAAATAATTTAGTGAGTTTAAATTCTGATATTCAGTCAGATAGCATGTCAAATGTTGACGTCCAAGTTAATCAAAATTTAATTAATGATGATGAATTATTAAAAGAATTTATAGGTAATAACTATGAAAAGATTACAACAAGACCCTTTAATTTTGCTGGATGGTTTTTTACTGCATTTTATATGTTCTATAGAAAAATGTTTTTATATGGACTATTATTGTCTCTTGTAATTATATTTATATTAAATGTTATAAATAATTTTATTGTAATTTTTGTATTTAATATATTAGTAGGTTTTCTTGTTAATAAAATTTATTTGTTTTATGCAAAGAAAAAGATTAATAAAATTAAACAAAATAATATACAGAAAGACATTTCTGAAATTAAACAAATTTGTTCAAGAAAAGGTGGAACCAGTATCAGTCAGGTTTTTTTAGGATTATTTCTAGATAGCGTTATTACGATTGTCATTTTATTAATAATGGCTGCAATTGGCTTTACTTCTGCAATTGTTAATTTATTCTCATCTTTTATAAATGGTTCATCTGGAACTAATGAGACTTATAATGGGACAATGTTTTTTGATACCTCAGTAATTATGTCAGACGAGTTTTCAATTTCTGTGCCAGGTGTTTTTAAAAACAATTCAAGTGAATATGAGTACAGTTATGAATATAGTTCAGGACAAGATATTTTTAATAATTGTACAATTGATTTTAATATACCTACTGGATATTCATCTGCTGAAAACTTAATTGATCAAATGGCAAAATATCATTCCGATGGTAATCCAACAGAAGTTCAAAAGCTTGAATTAAATGACATAAATTGGTATTGGTTTTCTTATGATAGTGGATTTGGAACTACTTATTATTATGGAACTACAAAAGGTAAAAAAGTATATTTGTTAAATTATTCTATTCAGGAAAGTGCACCTGCTGACTGCATAAATTATAAACAACCAGTTTTAGATTCTATAAAGAAAAAGTAAGGTTATATGTGAAATTTCATATAACCTTTTAGTTTATATAGATTATTATATATAAAAAACTTAATGATAAACTAGATTTTATTTAAAACAAGGTCAAAAACAGGGCCAAGCAAAATAAAAACCGTTGTATATCAACGGTTAATTATCAAATGGTGCGGGTAACAGGAGTTGAACCTGCAAGCCTTACGGCACTAGATCCTAAGTCTAGCGCGTCTGCCAATTCCGCCATACCCGCAACATAAATATGGTGGACCCTACAGGACTCGAACCTGTGACCGCCCGGTTATGAGCCGGATGCTCTAACCAACTGAGCTAAGGGTCCATTGCTATTTAATGATATCATATATTCTTTTGTGTTGCAAGAGAAAAATTAAAAAAATAGGATAAAATTCCTATTTTCCTAACATGTTAATTAAATTAATTTTAAACATATCTTTCTCTGGATTTGTTTTAGAAATCATAACACCTTTATACGTTGATAATTCAGCTCTATGTCCTTCATCTAAGATACCTTCTGGAGTGATATTTGTTAAAAGTATAATCTTCTTTTCTGTATATACAGTATAATGTAAAGTTATCTCTCCATGTACTTTTATAAATAATTCATCTGTTGGTAATTTTAATTCATAACCTATTGTATTATTCTTATCATTTTTACTTACTTCTTTTCCTAAAAAATTACCTTTACGTAATTCTGGATAGTAATTAAAAGTTAATTTCTTATATGCTAACATATTGTATTTTCTTACAGATCTTTCTTTTTTTCTAAAATCATTTTCATCCAAATACTCGAAAATATACGCATTATTCATAATTCAACCCACCCTTAAACTTTACTTGGCTTCTGTTTGTACTTCCACCTTCAAAGTACACATATTATAGCACAAAAGCGCTTGTTTGTCAAATAAAACAAGTAATTTATCGGATAAAATATGATTAATCTGAAATTTTTTTCTAAATGCAACCCTTCTTTCATAAAAAGTTGCATTTAACT
>CAZIFN010000036.1:0-11945 GCA_964538205.1 uncultured Mycoplasma sp. | reverse complement strand
TAAATATTGCGTATGTAGAATATCAAAATCAGTCATAAAGTTTAACACAACTTTTGTAAAAAAAATATATAATTTATTCTTTAATAATAAAATGGAAAAACCGCAACAAAAAACATGATCCTGACAAATCATGTTTTTTGAGTTTAAAATGGAAAACCACAACGGAATTAAGCCAAAGTTTTACAATTTCTACATAACTATAAAGCCAAATAGAAATATCGATAAAACAACTTAATGCCAGAATTCTTAATAAGTGTCAGTACTAAGACGTGGCATCCTATCAAATGCAAGTACTCTCTTGCTACACGTGTAAACTTAGATCTTGATAGGATAGTAATAAGATAAACAAATTACACATTCCTCAAGTAAGTACCAAATAAATGGAAACTTACAAATCAACCCAGCATATACATCTAAATGAAACTCAAATAAACTACACACCTATTGATTAAATAATTACCATATCTAAGCTAATATTATATTAACACAGTAAAAAGAAAATTGCAACACTTTTTTGAAAAAAATGTCGTTTTTTTTCAAAAAAAAGAATTTAGTAACAGAAATAGGCAAAAAACATAGAATATTACAGGTGATAAATATGTATAATAGAGCTACTAAAAAAGTTGTTATAGATGCAGGGCATGGAGGAAATGACCCTGGTGCCATATCAGGAAATTTAAAAGAAAAAGATCTGAATCTAGAAGCTGCACAATATATGTATAAAAGATTACAAGAGCTTGGTATTCCAGCAACTATTGTTAGAAATAAGGATGAGACCTTAGATAGAAATGAAAGAGTTAGTAGAATATTGAATGCGTATGGAAATAGCCCAGATGTAATATTAATTTCTAATCATATAAATGCGGGTGGTGGCGAAGGAGCCGAAATTGTTTACGCACTTCGTAATACGCCAGAGCTTGCTCAAATGGCTCTCGATAATATTGGAGACGCAGGCCAGCTAAAAAGAAAAGTTTATCAGCGCAGACTTCCAGAAAATCCAAATCGAGACTATTACTTTATAATACGCGACACAGGCAACTTAGAATCATTACTAGTAGAATATGGATTTATTGACAATGCAAATGATGCTTACAAATTACAAAATAATTTAAACGATTACGTTGAAGGTGTAGTTAAAGCTATAGCAGACTATGCACAAGTACCATACTCAAATATAGAAACAGCAGAAAATTACTATATAGTACAAAAAGGCGACACTTTATATGGAATAGCCAATAAATTTGATATATCAGTAACAGATTTAAAAACATTAAATAATCTTACTAACAATACTTTAAAAATAGGACAAAAATTACTTATATCGAAAGAAACATCCCCATCTCAAGAATTATCAACATATATTGTGGAAAAAGGAGATACTTTATACGGAATAGCCAACAAATTTCAAACGACAGTAGATGAGTTAAAAACACTTAATAATATAACAACTAACACACTCTTACCAGGTCAACAAATCATAGTGCCAAATTCTACAATCATTCCAGACGAAGAAGAACCTATGACACCAGAAGAAGAACAACCATATATAATATATACAGTACAAAAAGGCGACAGTTTATGGAAAATATCACAAAAATATGGCATACCAGTAAATGAAATAATAAATTTTAACAACTTAAGTACAATTAATTTAAAAATAGATGATGAAATAAAAATTCCAATAAACAATATTGAAGAAACTACATACACAGTAAAATCAGGAGATACCCTATGGTCAATAGCCAAGAAATACAATACAACTGTAGACAAAATAAAATCGGCAAACTATCTAACAACTAATTTGTTAACACTAGGTCAAACTTTAGTAATTCCACAATGATTATTATTTAATAAATTTAAGAACTTTTCTAAATCATTAATACTTAGATAGTAAAATAAAAAAAATAAGCTTTGTTGTATAATGCAATAAAGTGTTTTTTTATTTAAATTCATAAAAAAAGTCTTGTTATGAACTAACAAAATCAATTCTAACAAGACTTTTAAATTTTTTAAATTTTCTAAATAGTATTTTTTCTAGCAACTACAAGTCCATATCCAATACCAGCACAAACTAATATTAAAATAATTAATATCATAGCATCATTTGACATAGTATCTTCAGCCACATCAGCATTAATGTCACCCATATCTACATAATTTTTAATATCATATCTATCAGCAACATCTGTTTCATATTCATCTTCAATAGCAGAAATAATATCATCATCAAGACTACTTGAATATCCAGCCCATGATTTATTACCAATTAAAATATATGGAACTCCAGTAATATTTTCATCTCTGACTTCTGCTATTTCTTGTAATAAGTCAGCATTATCACTATCATACCATGTTTCAAAAGCAACAATATTATAATATTTAGAATACTTTTCCTCTATACTTTCAAAAAATTCCTCAGCTTCGGCACAATGAGGACAACCATCACCATAGAAGAAGTATATGTTTACTTTTTTTGAAACACTTTCAGTAGAATCAGATTTTGTATCTTTTTCAGCAAAAACTGTAAAAGGTACAACAAATAGACATGCTATAATTGCTAAAAATATTTTAAATTTTTTCATAATTACCTCCATATAAATCATATCACAAAAACAACAAATATAAAATAAAAGATACAAAATAATAGAAAAAATAAAAGAAAAACTAAAAAAATAATCAAAATACACATCAAATACAATACTATATTTTTCTAAAAACACCTGAAAAGTAAAAAAGTCCAAAATAGGACAAATATAGGGTTATATTATAAATAGTGCGATGAATATTTTCAACATACTATTTTTATTTATAAATTATTATACATATAAGTTGTTCCATCTTTAAATACAATATATGAATCATTTATAAAACTGATTTCAGTAATACTAGGAGTTAAATCTTCATTAACAATGAACTTATCTTGACAAATTTCTTCACCCAAATAATCATAATAAGCACAGTACGACTTAAAAGAGTATACTTTTTTATTGGTTATAATTGAATTATTAAAATTTTTTTTTACATATTCGTATAGTGATGCATCTACATCAATAATAGAAGATGTTTGTAATAAAGAATATGTATCTTCATCATCAAGAAATAAACCAGTATAACTGAGTGTAAGATTAGAAACCAATACGTAACTATCATGTAACATATATATTGAGTTGGCTAACCCTAATTTCGTATCATCATTGTCAGCAACATCATATTCATCATCATTATCATAGATAATATCTTCATCTTCTTGAATTTTATCATATCTTTTTATCAATCCAATATTATCACCAGGCTCTGTTAAATTTAAAATTTTCATGCCATAATAATATTTTTTTTCTGCCGTTACATTATCAAAAACCTCAATTTCCTCTTTTGACGATACTGCAATTACAACAACATCATTACTTGGATGAGCAATTAAACTATCATAATTTGTTCCTTCAGCAACAATTTTACAATTTTGATTATTATCATATTTATCTTCAAAATTATATTCATATATATCATACTTATCGCTATTTTTAGAAATAAAAAAGTTTTTATATGCAACTATAGAAGAGTTCAAAGCATCACAATTAACATCATCAACTTGCGTATATGTTGCTTTATTTCCCTAAACATAATCTCCTACAAAAATACTGTCTTTATGATTTTTTTCGCCCTTTATATCTTTTGTACTACCACCATTATCACAACCAGTTACTAATAAAGAAAAAGAAAGTGCTAATATAAAATATAATCTTTTCATCTTATCATCTCCAAATTATAAATCATTATATAAATAAGTTCTTCCATCCGTAAAAACAATATATAAATCATTCATAAAAGCAATATCTGATAATCTAGAAGTTAAATCTTTATTAACTTTAAATCCTTCTGAACACGGCTTATTAATATATTCATTACAAGAGTAATCAGTAACTCCATAAAAATAAACATTTTTATTAGTTATAATTACATCATTAAAAATCTTTTCAATATATTCATCGTCATCCTGCACAGAAAAAAGAATCTCATCTTCATTAGTAGCGTCATAAACTCTACTACCAAGTGATTTTAGATATACACTAATAAGATTTTGTTTATTTTCATCTAAGCTGGCATATTTATCGTTAACCATATATATAGGAACAGTGGACTCTACTATATTACTATATTCATTAAATTGATGTATTCTATCATTACTTTCCTTAGTATACTTAGAAATTGCAAAAAAGTATTTATATTCATAATAAAAGTTATTATTATTCTCATTTCCTAAAAAAGTATAAGTATATACACTGATTGGATTGCCACCAAAATAATATTAAAACTTCTTGTATTCGTAAAAGAAACAGCGGTAACTAATGATTTATCATTAGGACAACCTAATAACGAACTGTATGAAGTATTTTCTTCAATAAGATTACAATTTTGATCATTATCATATTTTTTCATCAAATTATACTCATATAAATCGTATTTCCCATTATTTTCCACCAAAAAATAATTTTTATAAAGAATAGAAACATCTTTTAAAACATCGCATTTAACATTTTTGCCTTTAAAATATTTAGCACTTTCACCAGTCTCAGAAGGTGCAACTTCACTATCACTACTTTTATCCAATTTATCAAATATATCTTTATTTCCACATCCTGATAATGCAAAGCATAATATACAAAGTAAAAAAATATATCTTTTTTTCATTTAATCACCCTAATAAATCTAAATATTAACGATTTTCTGTCTTTTCTTTATCTATATCATTGATTGGTACAAATAACTTGCACTTACAAATATTATCTTTTATAAATTCATCACAAGGACATAAAGTTGCATCATCAACATTAACTCTACAAGGACAATGTCCATTCTTTTTTTCTAATCCTTCAACAATTATAGAAACATATTTTTTATCCGGATTTAATCTAAAACCTTTCACAAAACCACCTCCTAAACAATTGAACTATCAAAATCTGGTATAAAGCTAGTATCTTGAGTATCGCCATCTTGCATAAAAGCATTTCTAATACCTAAAGAATAAGCATATTCTATAACTTCATCATACTCAGAATCACTTAATTTCCTATTCAAATTAGAAAATTCTTTAAACACATCTACTGGTGTATACTGATTCATTATACTAATAATTATATTATCCTTATATTTATCATATAAATATTTAATTATTATTTTACTATCATCAATATGTCCAGGCAAAACCAAAATTCTAACAATTAATCCAGTACACATTAAATCATTATAAATTTTATATTTTCCAACTTGCCTGTACATAGCATCAATTGCACGACTGGCATGGTAAAAATAATCTTTACAACCAGAATATAGTAAACCTAGTTTATTATCAAAGTACTTTAAATCAGCCAAATAAATATCAACTAGACCATCCAAACTATCAATGGTACTAACATTTTCATAGCTACCAGTATTATATACAACAGGAATTTTTAAATCTTTATTCTTAATCTCTTTCAGTACACTAATAATTTGAGGAACATAATGAGTAGGCGTAACTAAATTAATATTATGTGCACCCTTATCTTGCAACTCCAAAATAATATCTTTTAATCTATCATTTTCAATCTCTTTTCCATGAGTATTAGAACTAGTACTTATTTTTTTGTTTTGACAAAATATACAACCTAAATTACAATTTGAAAAAAATATAGTTCCAGAACCAGAAGTACCAGAAATAACAGGCTCTTCCCAATGATGAAGACTATAATAAGCAACCTTAATCTTACTGCCAGCTCTACAAAAACCCACATTTTTATATCTATTTACCATACAAATTCTAGGACAAAGCATACATTTTTCTAATATATCCATATAATAAAACCTCAAGTAATAGTTTACCATAAACGAAAAAATAAATTAATATTATTTATCAAATATAAATGTTTATTGTAATAATTTTTTTCTAAGACTTTCTTTTTCGTTATCGCTAATAAAAGCACAGTTAATAGCATTAAGATTAAAAGCCAAAAAATCTTGATCATTAAATCCAAAAGCCTTTTTTAACAACTGATATTCCTTATTTAAATTAGTATTAGAAACAGTTCTATTATCAGTATTAATAGTAACTAAAACACCATGATTAATTAAATCTTTAATGGGATGAAAATCAATACTTTTCACAACATCAGTATCAATATTGCTTGAAGGGCAAATTTCTAAAGTAATCTTTTCTCGTACTAATTTGTTTATAACAGCAGAAGATTCAATACATCTAATGCCATGTCCAATTCTTTTCGCACCAAAACATAAAGCATCAACAACACTTTCATAAGAGTCAGCTTCACCAGCATGAATAGTAAATGGAATGCCTTCTTTATTAATAATTTCAAATAATCTTTTAAAACTACTAGTCTTATACTTTGCCTCATCTCCAGCTAAGTCAATAGCAACGACACCATTACCTAAAAATTGTTTAGTTAAATTAATTATAGTTAGATTATCTTCAAAACTAAAATGTCTCATCATACAAAAAATTAAATTAATTTTTACCGTAGGTACCTTATTAAATCCATTCTTCATAGAATTAACGACTTCATCAATAGAATATTTTTTTATATGAAATAAAGGACAAAATCTAACCTCAGCATAAATAACCTCATCTTTTTCTAATTGTTTAGCTAGTAAATATGCATATGTTTCAATTTTATCCAAATCTTGCAATAATTGGATAGGCAGATTAAACTTATTTAAATATTCAGATAGATTTTTAGAAGTAGTATCAATAAGTTCATTAGTAGCATCATAACCAAGTAGTTTATTTGTATAATCTATATCTATAGAGCCATCAAAATGTAAATGTAATTCAATCTTTTTCATTAAATATCACCAACCAAAATCATATTTAAAAACACTTTACTATAAACTTAATCTATCTTAAGTATACCATATTCTAAAAAAACAATATACAAAATTAGTCTTAAATTATCTTATTATACATATACATAATAAAAAAATCATATATTTCTTTCAAGGAGGAAAAATATGTATACAGGACTAACGGATGAAGAAGTAGTAGAAAGTAAAAAAAAATATGGAATAAATGAAATAACAAGTAAAAAGCCTAACAGTTTTTTTAAATTATTTCTAGAAACATTGGGAGATCCCATAATCAAAATATTATTAATTGCCTTAGCTATAAAAACGATTTTTTTATTTCACGATTTTGACTGGTTTGAAACTATAGGAATAGTTGTTGCGATACTGATAGCTTCCTTAATTTCCTCTATTTCTGAATATGGAAGCGAAGCGGCTTTTGAAAGAATGCAAGAAGAATCATCTAGAATAAACTGTAAAGTAAAAAGGAATAATAGAATAATTGAAATACCAATTAATGATGTTGTAGTAAATGATATTGTTTTACTACAATCAGGAGATAGAATACCTGCAGATGGAATAATTATTACCGGTGAAATAGACGTTGATGAATCAAGTCTTAATGGAGAAACAATTGAAATAACAAAAAACTGTAATATAGATAACAAAGTATATAAGGGAACCGTTGTCTATTCAAAAGAAGCAATGATGCAAGTGAAAAAAGTTGGAAACGATACATTTTACGGAAAAATGACTAAAGAATTACAAGAAAAAACTCCAGACAGTCCATTAAAAATTAGACTTAGAAAACTAGCAAATACAATCAGCATCATCGGTTATATAGGCGCTATACTAGTAAGCGTTTCATATCTGTTTTCTGAAATAGTTATTCAAAATAATTTCATAATGACAGATATTATTAAAACAGTAACTAATTTTCCCATAATGTTTAAACATATTTTATATGCACTAACTTTAAGTGTCACCATCATAGTTGTTGCAGTTCCAGAAGGATTACCAATGATGATAACTCTAGTATTATCGTCAAATATGAAAAAAATGTTAAAGAGCAATGTATTAGTGAGAAAATTAGTAGGAATAGAAACAGCAGGAAGCCTAAATATACTATTTACAGATAAAACAGGAACCCTAACAAAAGGCAAATTAGAAGTTGCAAGTTTTATAACAGGAGATAAAAAAGAGTTTATAACAGAAAAAGAAGTAAAGAAATACGAAAAATATGATAAACACTTAAAATTTGCCTGTATATATAACAATTCTAGTTGTTTTGACGACAATAATAATCCAATTGCTGGTAATACTACAGATAGAGCTATTTTAAAATTTATAAATGAAAAAATCCAACCAGTTAAAATAATAAAAAACATACCATTTGATAGTAATAAAAAATATTCATCAACTATTATCAATCTAGAAAGACCAACAAATTATATAAAAGGATCTCCGGAAAAACTTTTACCATTATGTTCAAACTATATATCTTTAGATGGTAAAAAAAAGACACTATTACATCATGATGAACTAATGAAAGAAATTAAACAAAAAACTAATAATGGTATAAGGGCAATTCTTCTTGCCTATAATGATAATTATCGATATGAATCACTAGAACGGTTAACATTAATAGCAGTATTGTATTTAAAAGATGAAGTACGAAAAGAAGCAATAGAAGGAATTGCGCTTGTAAAAAAAGCGGGAATACAAACAGTAATGATAACTGGAGATAGTAAAGAAACGGCTTTAAGTGTAGCCAAAGAAATTAAGCTTGTTACTAATGAATCTGACCTAGTTATAACTAGCAGTGAATTAGAAAAAATGTCAGATGAAGAAGTAAAAGAAAAACTTCCAAATTTAAAAGTTGTTGCAAGAAGCTTACCCAAAGATAAAAGTAGGTTAGTAAAGCTTTCAGAAGAACTCGGGCTCGTAACTGGCATGACCGGTGATGGTGTAAATGATGCACCAGCAATAAAAAAAGCAGATGTAGGATTTGCCATGGGATCTGGATCAGAAGTATGTAAAGAAGCTAGTGATATAGTTATATTAGATGATAATTTTCTTTCAATTACCAAAGCAATTTTATTTGGCAGAACAATATTTAAAAGTATTAGAAAATTTATAGTTTTTCAGCTAACAATTAATTTATGTGCTGTAAGCCTATCCATCATTGGTCCTTTCATCGGAGTTGAAAATCCTGTTACAATAATTCAAATGTTATGGATAAATATGATTATGGACACTTTGGCCGGAATAGCCTTCTCATATGAACCAACTTTAAAATCTTATATGTACGAAAAGCCAAAGAAGAAAGAAGAATCAATAATAAATAAATATATGTATGGGCAAATTCTATTTACAGGTCTATATTCAACATTACTTTTTGTATTTTTCTTAACAAATAATTATATAAAATCATTATATCGTTACGATCCCGCCAATAAATACTTTATGACAGCTTTTTTTACATTGTTCATATTTACTGGTATTTTTAATAGTTTTAATGCAAGAACTACTAGAATTAATATTTTGTCAAACATTACTAAAAACAAAGCATTTTTAATAATTACAATGATAATTATAATAATACAATTATATTTGATTTATTATGGAGGAGATATGTTTAGAGCTTTTGGATTAACATTAAAAGAAATACAAATTACTATACTTTTAGCATCAACAGTAATACCAGTAGATTGGATAAGAAAAAGTATTATAAAAAGAAAGAATACATCTATATAAATTAAGTATTGTAATAAGACTAATATTACTATGAGACAGAAAAAAACAAACAAATATTTATTTTTATGAAATATATTTATAATAAAAAACACTATAACATTATAAAGAAAGTATAAATAAATTGTTTTCAAAAATATTATAATTTGATAATATTATAAAAGGTGATAGATTTATGTTAAAAAAATATTTAATAGTATTTTTTGTTTCAATGGTACCATTAATAGAACTTCGTGGGGCTATACCATATGCAATTGGCTTTGATTTACCCTTACTTCCTTCTTATATAATTGCTATTATTGGTAACATGTTACCAGTACCTATCATATATTTGTTTGCACGTAAAGTATTAGAGTTTGGTCGCGACAAAAAATATATTGGTAAATTTTTTACTTGGTGTTTAAAAAAAGGTGAAGAAGGTGGAAAAAAACTTCAAGAAAAAGCGGGTAAAGGACTTTACTGGGCATTATTTATTTTTGTCGGTATACCATTACCTGGAACTGGAGCTTGGACGGGAACCTTAGCAGCTTCAATTTTAGACATGGATTTTAAAAAGAGTGTTCTCTCAGTAATGGGTGGAGTTGTACTAGCTGGAATTATCATGGGTATTATTTCTTTAGGTATCTTTAAAGGCATTTTTGGATAAAATAAATAAAGTCGTAAAATTAGATAACCAGTACTAAATAAAATTACTTTAAATCTAAAAATAAAAAACTGATATATATTGGTATTTATCCTTTTCTATACACAAGAAAAAGAACATAAATCAATAATATCAGTTTTAATTTTGTTAATGCTTTAATAGTCTATTATGTAAAAATTATTTATTAACAATAACTTTCTCTAAAAATATTCTATTCTTAAAAGCACCATTTTTTGCGGACTTTAAGTTTGCCTCTTCCAATATTTCATCTAGGCTAAATCCATGAAAATCAGCCATTGCCCTAATAACCTCTAATTTATCAGCTAATTCCTTTTTTAAATCTGAAGCTGAATCCGCATTTGCTACTTCTAAAAGCTCTTCTTCATCTTTCTTTAGTAAGTAAGTCCAGTATTCTTTATCTGTTAAAGTTCTACAAACAGGTTCTTCACCATTTGCCTTTATTATATTAGGTATATTGTCCCTAACTAATTTATTGTACACTCTTTCCATAATATCACCAAGGATATTATAACACTAGCATTCCGATATTAGCTATAAGTAAATTTAATATCTAATATAAAATTTATAAAAAAAGAAAAAATTAATTTAATTCGGAAAAAACATCTTCTAATTTATCATGAATTACTAAATCAGCTTTATTGTCATATGGAGTTTTACTACCATTCATAATAACTAAATATTTTCCATTAAAAATATCAACAAGACTTGCAGCCGGTTCAACAGTTAAAGATGTTCCAGCAACAATTAGTAAATCAGCTTTATTAATATAGTTTACAGCCTCTAAAAAAGCATCTGGTAGCATCTCACCGTACAATACAACATCAGGCTTAATTATGCCACCACAATTGCACTTGGGAACAATAAGACTTTCAAAAACTTTACTGGCTGCATAGCTTTTTCCA
Source organism: uncultured Mycoplasma sp. (assembly GCA_964538205.1). Lineage (GTDB taxonomy): Bacteria > Bacillota_I > Bacilli_A > RF39 > UBA660 > CAG-877. Next base: position 791 of record CAZIFN010000036.1, on the reverse strand, counting down.
CAGTCAATACAATGATTTTTATATATCGTTCCATGTATTTCTAGTACATTTTTACTACCAGCTTTTTGATGTAATCCGTCGATATTTTGCGTAATAATCGCCTTAAGCTTATTGTTTTTTTCTAATTTCGCTAAATAATTATGTATAATATTAGGCTCTTTATCAAGACAATTCATCTTACTTTTATAATAATTAAAAAAAACATTAGGATCTTTTTGAAATAAATCAATACTTAACATATATTCAGGAGGCATATTATAGCCTTTATCTTTTTCTTTGTATAATCCGTTTTTTCCTCTGAAATCTTTAATTCCACTAGCAGTAGAAACGCCTGCTCCTCCAAAGAAAACAATATAATTAGAATCATCTATAATCTTTTTTAATCTATCAATATTTCTCAAAAAATATCATCTCCCAATAAAAAGTATATACAAATATTATAACATATAAAAAATATCAAGGCTTGAATTGTTAATGTCAAATAACTAAGTACATACAAATAAAGTACAAACTAAAAAACAACACCATTTGAGGCCACATTAACAACAAGTTTACAGTGCAAATATAGTTTTGACATCAAACCAACACTGTGTTTACAATGTAAATATAGTAAAGAAGTCTTTAAATATTGTAAATTTGTACTAATATATAGAAAACATATTAAACATAAAAATATGTATTGATAATAAAGGATATATATTTGTAAATTATAAAATACACTTATATAATAAATTATCGTTAGTGTAAAGAGTTTTGGGGGAGAAAGTTAAGAAAGTTGAATTTATAATAAA
>CAZIFN010000035.1:0-12315 GCA_964538205.1 uncultured Mycoplasma sp. | reverse complement strand
CTTATATTTTACAAAACACAAACTGTAAAATAAACTTAATTATCTATTGTAAAAAGGTAGAAAAAAGGCTATAATCAGTATAGAGTAGAATAATAAGAGGGTGATTTCTAGTGATAGTTAGGCTAATCAAAAAGACAAAAATATATAATTTTACACTACCTACTAAAGTAGCCGGTAATTATTGGATAACTGATAATGATTATTTAGGAAATACTAGAAATTTAATTAATGTAGAAGAATTCGAAGGACATTGGAAAATAAAAAGTGACTTTGAAACGAAAATAATGCTGGGTGAAAATGAAATAGAATCAGCAATATTAAGCGAATATAGTCTCTACTTTTTAAAGATAAATACAGATAATGAATATGTTATATTATATTGTTCACCATCTATAGAACCGAATATAAATAGATTACATTTAAGAGGAGACTGCGAAATAATTGTTGGAAACGATCCACAGTCAACTATTTGTTATAATTATCCATTAATCTCAAGACAACAAACTAGATTAATTTATAATAAAGGTATATGGATAGTACAAGACTTAAATAGTAAATATGGTACATATGCAAACAACGAAGCAGTAACTTCTAAGCAACTAGAATATGGAGATATTATTTTTATCATGGGTCTAAAAATAATAGTTTTAAAAGACTCACTTATAATAAATAGAATTAGTACCTTAGTTAACTATGATCAAAGACTTTTAGAACCAGAACATCCCTGGGTACAAAATCAAACAGAACAAGATAATCCAGATGAAGAAAACATCGAATTTTATAAAGAAGATGATTATTTTTATCGTGCACCAAGATTTAAAACAAAAATTGAACCTATAAACATTAGTATAGACAGCCCACCAGGAAAAATAGAGGAAGACAAAACACCATTAATTTATACTGTTGGACCTATGCTATCAATGTCTATGATGTCAGCAACTAGTGGAATTACTGCAATTCAAGGTTTAGCAGATGGAACACAAGACTTAAAAACAGCGGCACCAGCACTTTTAACAACAGGAGTTATGTTATCTACAATGATACTATGGCCGTCATTAACTAAGATGTACCAAAAAAAGCAAAATACAAAGAAAGAGAAAATGCGTCAAGAAATGTATACTCAGTATATTGCTTCAAAAAGAACAGAAATACAAGAAGAAATGAAAAATCAAAGGCAGATATTAGTAGATAACTATCTTCCTTTACAAGAAACAAGAGATATTATATTCAATAAAAAAAGAAATCTTTGGGAAAGAGAAATAGACCAAGCAGACTTCTTAGATTTAAGATTAGGAATTGGTTCAACAGAATTAGCTGGAAACATTGGCTTTCCACAAGAACATTTTTCACTTGATTCGGACAATTTATTACAAGAAGTATATAAACTGGGTGCAGAGTCAAGAATGCTAGAAAATGTACCAATATCACTTTCTTTTATAGAAAAAAATATTTCTGCTATAATTGGTAATGCAGAAAACAAACAACAATTTATAAATGGATTAATCCTTCAAATGATTACATATCACAGTTATGAAGATTTAAAAATCGTATTATTAACAAATGAGAAGAATTCAAGTAAATGGGAATTTTTAAAAGTATGTCCACATTGTTGGAGTGACGACAAAACAATAAGATATTTTGCCAATACAATTGATGAAGCAAAAGAAATTTCCTTAGTTCTAGAACAAGAGTTACAAGCAAGAAAGTATAAAGACGTTAATGGTACAAGAGAATTAAATAATATAGACTACAAAAAATATAAACCATATTATATGATAATTACTGATGACTTCAAATCAGTACGTGACGTTGAACTTGTAAAAGACGTATCAGAATTAGAAATAAATGTTGGCTTTAGTTTAATAGCAATCAGTCCAAGATTAGTTAACTTACCAAATGAATGTAAAACATTTATAAGTATAGGGGACAAAAAATCTGGAATATTTGAAAACGAATTAGTATCTAACAAACAAAAAGAATTTGTTGCCGATGTTGATCCAACTTTAAATATGTACGAATGCTGTAAAATACTAGCAAATATTCCAATTGATATTGCTAAAGAAAATCAAGTTTTACCAATGAGTTTAACATTCCTAGAAATGTATAATGTAGGAATGATTGAACAACTAAATATACTAAATCGTTGGAAATCAAATGACCCAACAAAAAGTCTTCAAACACCTGTCGGTGTAGATAAGACAGGAGAATTATTTAAACTAGACTTGCATGAAAAAGCTCATGGACCACACGGTCTTATAGCAGGAATGACAGGATCTGGTAAATCAGAGTTTATTATAAGTTATATCTTATCGATGGCTATTAACTACCATCCTTATGAAGTATCATTTGTTCTTATCGACTATAAAGGTGGAGGACTAGCCGGAGTTTTCCAAAATAAGGAAACAGGAATGAAACTTCCTCATTTAGCTGGAACAATTACAAACTTAGATACAGTTGAAATGAACCGTTCATTAGCATCAATACAAAGTGAGTTACGAAAAAGACAAAGAATGTTTAATGAAGCAAGGGATAAATTAGATGAAAGTACAATCGATATATATAAATATCAGTCCTTATACAGAAAGGGACTGGTAGATAGACCTATATCACATTTGTTCATCATTTCAGACGAATTTGCAGAATTAAAAGATCAAAGACCAGAGTTTATGGATCAATTAATTTCAACAGCACGTATAGGACGTTCGCTAGGAGTCCATCTTATCCTTGCTACACAGAAGCCTGCTGGAGTAGTTAATGATCAAATCTGGTCAAACTCTAAGTTCCGTGTGTGCTTAAAAGTTCAAGATAAATCAGACAGTATGGATATGATTAAATGTCCTGATGCTGCCTCATTAAAAAATGCCGGTCGTTTCTATCTACAAGTTGGATATAACGAATTATTTGCTCAAGGACAGGCTGCCTGGGCAGGTGCACAATATTATCCAGCTGAAAAAAGAAAAAAGAAAGTAGACCAAAGTATAAATTTCATTGATAATACTGGTAACAGTATTAAAAGCTTAGATAATAAACAAAATGAAGTTCAAGTAGCATCAAAGGGTGAAGAAATTACAAATATCATAAAATATATTATTGAAGAAGCAAAACAAAAATCAGTAAGTATTCCACAACTATGGCTAGATAGAATACCAAATGATATTTATGTAGAAAGTTTAAAAGAAAAATATAATTATGTTGCTAAAAAGAATTATATTAACCCAATTATAGGAGAATATGATGATCCAGATAACCAAAGACAAAATGTCTTAACATTACCTTTATCATCTGGAGGAAACTCAATCATCTATGGATCAACTGGTTCTGGAAAAGAATTAATGCTATCAACTATTATATATTCAACAATAACAACGCATGACTCTTCAGAAGTAAATTTCTATCTACTAGATTTTGGTGCAGAAACACTAACAATGTTTAAAAATAGTCCCCATGTAGGAGAAGTCCTATTATCATCAGAAAATGAAAAAATAGCTAATTTATTTAAATTAATAACACAAGTAATGGATGAAAGAAAAAAAGTATTTATTGACTATAATGGTTCTTATGATTTTTATATAAATCATGGCGGAAGGCAAATACCATTAATAGTTGTTGCCATTAACAATATAGAAGGCTTCCTAGAACTTTACCCAGATTATGAAGAACTTCTAGGTCAAATCACAAGGGAATGTCTAAAATATGGTATAGTATTCATCCTAACAACCAATGGACCTAACACTATTAGATATCGTCTTCGTCAAAACTTTGCTCAGAATATAGTCTTACAATTTAATGACCCTTCTGATTATGCCGCTGTTCTAGCAGGCGTACGTAAAAAAGAACCATCAAAAGGATATGGTCGTGGATTGGTAGACCTAGATGGTATCTTTGAATTCCAGACAGCATATTCATTTAAAGAAGAAAAAATGACAGACTACATTCGTGTTATCTGCAATAAACTAAATAATATTTGTGAATATAAAGCAAAGAAAATACCAATTTTACCAGAAGTAGTAACAGCAGAAGATGTCCTTCCATCACTAAGAGGATTATTATCAATACCAGTAGGAATCCAAAAAGAAACACTAGAAACAGCAACAATAAGTTTAAAAAATGGAGTATACGTAATAACAGGAGAAGATATAACTTCACAACAATCATTTATCACTGGTTTAAGTCAAATGTGTTTAAGAATCCCAGAAAGCAAATGTATAATGCTTGATACATTAAATATATTAGGTGATGATCCACCAGCTAATGTTACCTACGATAAAGCAAACTGTACAACCGGAATAGAAGAATTAACAACAGCAATCTATACTAAACAAGTAGAAAATACAGAGGATCCAATAATTTGTATAATTACAGGAATAAGTACTTTACTAACAAAATTAGATGCCGTTAAAAAAGGCGAATTTACAACAAACCTAAGTAATGCTATGAAACTAGGAACCATGAAATTCATCTTTGTTGAAACAATTGACAATATCAAATCCCTTAATTACGAAGCTTGGTTTAAAGGAAATGTTGATTTAGCCGAAGGAATTTGGATAGGAAATGGAATTAGTAATCAGTTTACCTTAAAAGTAACAACCAATTCACGTTTACTAAGGGCAGAACTAGAACCAAACTTTGGATATGTAATTACTAAAGGAAAAGCAGCAGTTGTTAAATTCCTTTCAAATGAGTAGGAGGTAACTATGAATAAAAATAAAATACTTATATGTTTATATATTCCTCTAATAGAAAAAAATTATGACTTATATATTCCAATCAATAAAAAAGTAGGAACTATAAAAAAATTAATTGAAGAAGGACTTTTAGAAATAACAGAAAACGATTATGTTATTAGTCCTGAAACCAACTTTTATAGTAAAGACACTGGACAAGTATATGATGTTAATCAAACCGTAAAAGATACAGACTTAAAGAATGGCTCAAGAATAATTCTTGTATAGGAGGTAGTTATGACAGAATATGAACAATATGTTGATTCAGTAAATAAAATATATGGATATTTAGAAGTAATGAAATCAGTTTGGCAAGATCAAGATAATATAAGTTATTTAGATAATCTAGAGTCTTATAAACAAATAGTTATAAACAATGCCAATATATTTGATCCCAATAAAAAAGTATCAAATGAAATGGAGGAATTAGGTAATGACTAATGAATCTATTAGTATAGATCAAATTGCATCAGAGTTAACTAAACATGCCAATATTATAAGAAATTTACTTCAAGGAAAAGAAGCAGTACAATTAACGGAATTTGTAGATGCTGTTGATGACTATTCTAAATATATAGAAAATACAATAGAATTAGAAGCAGCTGCTGATAAAGCTCTTCAAGGATTGATTGATTCAAAAAAATAAGAACTTTCCCTACGAAAGTTCTTTTATATATTTATTTAAAGTTACTTTTGGAAAATAATATTTTAAAATATTTGCATAATCACAACCATTTCTAGCTATTTCATTAGCGCCAAAAATACTAAGTCCATAAAAATATCCAAATCCTAAACAAATAAATCTTATAAAATTCTTATTAACAATAATATTAATAGATCTAGACTTTATATTTAACATTTTAATTATATCCTGCCCTATAAATACTGCTGAATCTATTTGTAACTTATCAACAAAACCATTTTCATCAACAGATAAGGCCTTAATAATACTATCATTACTTATTTTAGTTTTGAGTAATTTACTTAATTCGTCATAACTATAATCTTTAATATTAACATAATAAGGAGCAGCCATATCCCAACTGCTTGAAACAGAGCTTAAATACTTATACTTATCAGAATCTAAAGTTTTTCCATTATTACAATAATGAGTAAATGGTAATATATAGTAATTATTATATGTTAAGAATAAACAATCAGTATCTAAAACAGCAGTATTTAATAACTTTTCAATATCATCATAATCACTAAACCAAGAAAGTTTATAATAAGCTAAAGGCCTATAATTAACAAAATCATTAAAAGACATTAATACTCTCTTTTCACTCATTTCTTTAAAAGCATAAGTTCTATATAGAACAGCTAAAGCTTTCAATGTCTCTAACTCAATACCTTTATAGTATATACCAGCTAAACATCCAACTAAGTATTCCTTTAAAGAAATTTCAATAGATGCTTCATTTTCTAATCTTATGGTTACCATATATTGTTCATTAGAATAATATAAGTCCTCCTTTAAAATTTCAATATCAGGCTTATTATTACTAATATCCAAACTTCTAACAACAATACCATCAATTACCAAATAAACCTTACTACCATTATAATTAATTCCATTATTCTTAACAAAATTTTTAGTTCTTCTAGTTATTTCTTTATCTGAAGAATTAAATCCTATTTCTTTAGAAAACTCATAATTCATAGTTAAATATAAGTATAAAATATCTTCATTTCCATTATTTCTTATTTCATATTTATAAAACATAATATCACCTAGAAATAGTATGGAATTATTTAAACTAAATATGCAAAAAGAACTTAAAATTCAAAATATTTAAGTTCTTTATTTAAATTACAATCAAAACCAGTAATATAACTAGTATTAACAAATACTTTTTCTAATTCAATATCTTTTCCATTTATATAATCAAAACTAGCACAGATAATTACTTTTACCAATTTAAGAGCCCTTAAATATAAATCTAAAAAACTCTCTTCACTAGTTATACTATAATCTATAGGATTTCTCCACAATTTATGATTTTCATTCAAAAAATTATGTTTGTCATTTAAAGGATAATGATAACTAATTGCTTCAAATCTAAATACTTTTTTTGAAGTGAAAGTATCAATCAATTTATAAAAAAATTTTTTAACTCCATATTTATCCTGTCTAAATAAGAAAATAATTTTTTTCATCTGTACAAGAGATTTATAATATATTTCATCCATATTGTCAATTTCAAATGTATTATTAAATGTACAGCTAATAGTATCATTTAATTCATCAGAAAACTTATCTATATTAAGAGAAAACTTACTTATATTAAATTTATAAGGATTAGTAGATTCTCTTCGCACAATCATATCATTATCTAAAAAAGTCTCCATAAATGCATGAACATTATTATATTTATATGTACTTTTATCATTCTTTTTAAATTTCCCCGTCTTATAGTAAACATACGGGTGAATTACAGAATCAAGTACATAATGGCAAATAGAACCAACTAAGAAAGAATTAACATCAACTATATCAATATAATTATTGTCTTTAATATGATTAATTAAACTAACAAAATATTCTTGTGATTTATTTTCATGAAAGTATTTTTGAAACTGACGTATATTTTTACCTGGTGATAAATTAAACAAGTTATAAAACATTAAAGAGTCCATACTTTGTCCAAATGTTTTCAGACAATTAACATCTAACTTGTTTTTTATTTCTTTTGGTAAAATATCAAAAGTATCTTGAGCAAAATAAGCATGAACAGCAGTTGCTGGCATAAACGAACCCTCCTAATCATATAAAATATCATATGAACTTCCCTAAACTACTAACAATTATAACATAGTTTTTAAAATTTTCATATTTTTACCATACTTTCTTCCAAATAGTATGGTATAATTTACAATAGGTGAGATTATGTTAGAGAAACAATTTAAGAACCTAGATGAGCAAATAGAAATATTTAAACATAAAGGACTTATCATCAAAGACGAGAAATATGCAAAAGAAGTTTTATTACGTGAAAATTACTTTTTTATAAATGGATACAGACATTTATTTTATAAGTCATCTACTGATAAAACATTTATTAAAGGGACAACATTTGAAGAATTATATAGTTTATTTTTATTTGACCGTTCATTTAGGAATGTTCTATTTAAATATTTATTAGTAATTGAAAACAACATAAAATCTATTACCTCATATCAATTATCTAAAAAATATGGTTATAGAGAACGAGATTATTTGAAAGCAAAGAACTTTACGCAATTACCAGATCGACAAAGACAAGTTAATGATCTTATCAAAAAAATGAAAAGACAAATAAGAATAAATGGTTCACAGCATAGTGCTACGTCTCATTATGTTTCTAATTATGGATATATCCCAATGTGGATTTTAGTTAAAGTATTATCATTTGGAGTAGTTAGTGAGATGATAACAATACTAAAGCCAGAAGATCAAAAGGATATAAGTAATATTTATGGCGTTTCCCAAAAAGATTTAATTATTTATTTACCTATATTAGCTAATTATAGAAATCTTTGTGCCCATGAAGATATTTTATATGAAAATAGAACTCAAAAAGAAATAAATGATACTGTATATCATAAATTATTAAATATTCCAAAATTAGAAAACGAGTATATATATGGAAAAAATGATTTGTTTGCTCTGATAATTATTATGAAACAGATGCTTTCAAATGAGGAATTTAAAAATATGACATATGAGTTAGAACATGTTATTCAAGCTCTAAATTATAATCTAACCAGTATAAAAATAGATAAAGTATTAAATACTATGGGATTTCCAATTAACTGGGGAGAACTAGCAAAAATAGAAAGGCCGATATATAATGAAGAAAAAGAATGATAATATAAAATTAATACCTATAATTATTTTTTCTTTCGTAATAGGAGGAATTGTAACTATATCAATACTTAAATGGACTCCAATTTTAGATCAAATAATAGGTAGTAGAAATACTGTTATAACAAAAAATGGTACACAAGTATATGAAAAATCTTCTCTTGCTGCCTCAGTAGAAAAAGTATATGACGCAGTAGTTGTAGTTGAAGGTTACCAAAATAATCAATTAGCATCAACTGGTACAGGATTTGTATATAAACTTGATGAAAAATATGGATATTTATTAACAAATCAGCATGTAATAGCAGATCAAGATAAAATTAATGTCTTGTTTACATCTGGTCAAGAGGTAGAAACAGAGATTTTAGGTAGCGATGAGTATTTAGATCTAGCAGTATTAAGAATACCAAAGGAATATGTTACTTTAGTAGCAACAATAGGAAAGAGTGAAGAAATGAACTTAGGGGATACTGTATTTACCGTTGGTTCGCCATTAGGATCTGATTATTATGGTAGTGTAACATCAGGAATACTATCAGGAAAAGATAGAATGGTGTCTGTTGCTATATCTAACTCTAGAAGTAACGACTGGGTAATGAGAGTACTTCAAATTGATGCATCAATAAATCCTGGTAATTCAGGAGGTCCATTATTAAATGTCAATGGTGAAGTAATAGGTATTTGTTCCATGAAATTAGTAGATGATGATATAGAAGGTATGGGATTTGCTATACCAATTGAATATGCAATGAGTCATATAGAATCATTAGAAAAAAATGAAAAAATAGAATGGCCAGTACTTGGAATAAGGATGGTAAATATAACTGACACATCAACCTTAAGACAATACAACATATCTATTGATAGAGATATTGAATATGGTGCAGTTGTAATTGAGGCTGTAAAAGATTCCGGAGCAGACAAAGCAGGCATTCAAAAAGGCGATGTTATCATAAAAATAAATGATACAAAAGTAAAAGATTATGCATATTTAAGATATGAATTATATCAACATCAAGCTGGTGACACAATAGAGGTAACATATATTAGAGATGGAAAAGAACAAACAACAAAAGTAACGCTTACAAATAGTTAAAAATGTATAATTGTGTAGACTACTTCAATATTTGCAAAATAAGTGTTATAATAAAATTGAGGGATGCAGTATGTTTGTATTTAGTTCTAATAATATGTTTATTAATTATTGTTGTAAGAATGAATACAGCCTATTTGCGTCTAATAAATAAAAAGGGATTAATATCCCTTTTTATTGCGTTTTTAGGAGGTAGCATGGAAATTAAAACAAAAAATTTACGATTAATAGTAATGGATAACTTTGAAGAATTTGGAAAAAAAGTAGATGGTCACTTAAAAATAATGAATAACATCGATGATCCAAATTTCACCTTTACTGTACCTGTCAAAATAACACGCTTTGCATCAGGAGAAGGAAAAGCTGAAATTATGGAAACAATTAGAGCACAAGATGTATATATTTTAACTGATGTCATGAATTATAGTTGTACATATAAAATGCATGGATTTACTAATCATAAAAGCCCCGATGACCATTATCAAGAGCTAAAAAGAGTAATCTCAGCAATGGATGGAGCAGAGTCAAATTTAAAAGTAATAATGCCTTTTCTATATGAAGGAAGGCAGCACAAAAGGAAAGGTCGCGAATCAAAAGACTGTTCAATGATGCTTCATGAATTAGAATATTTGGGAGTTAATTCATTCATTACTTTCGATGCACATGATCCTAGTATTAGAAATGCATTACACAATTGCTCTTTTGACAGTATATACCCAACATATTCAATTTTGAAAGAATTTATAGAAGATGAACAAATCGATTTTGATAATTTACTAGTAGTAAGCCCAGATACTGGAGCAGTAGATAGAGCAATATATTATGCCGAAATGCTTGGAACAGATGTAGGAATCTATCATAAACGAAGAGACATGTCTAGAGTCGTAAATGGAAAAAATCCAATAGTAGCACATGAATATTTAGGAGCCCCAGTTGAAAATAAAAATGTAATAGTAGTAGATGACATGATAGCCTCAGGACAATCAATCCTAGAAGTAGCAGAACAGTTGAAAAAAAGAGGCGCCAGTAGAATATACTTAATTTCTTCATTTGCACTATTTAGCGATGGAGAAAAGAGTATTGAAGCCTTTGATGAGGCGTATGAAAAAGGAATATTTACTAAATGCTATACGAGTAACTTATGTTATATGCCAAAAGAAGTTTTAGAAAAAGACTGGTTAATGGTTGGAGATTGTTCAAAATATGTTGCGAAATTAATAGATACTTTAAACAAACATGAGTCTATAAGCCCTCTTCTCGACAGTAAACAAAAAATATTAACTAAAGTCAAAGAAGTAAAAGAAAAAAATAATATATAATATGATTAATGGAGGAAAAACTAATGAATAAAACAGTAGGCACAGTAGTAAGAGGTATAAGAACGCCAATAATTAAGGAAGGAGACAATTTAAAACAAATAGTTATTGATTCAGTTTTAAAAGCTAGTAAAGAGGAAAAATTTGAATTTAATAATCGCGATATTATTGCAATAACAGAAGCTGTAGTAGGAATAAGCACAGGTAACTATGCAAGTATTGATGATATTGCAAAAGACGTAGAAAATAAGTTTAAAGTTAAACACATAGGTATAGTTTTCCCAATACTAAGTAGAAATCGCTTTGCTGTATGTTTAAAAGCATTTGCTAGAGCAATGGACAAAATAACAATACTATTAAGTTATCCATCAGATGAAGTAGGAAATGATATATTAGATCAAGAAAAATTAGAAGAATCTGGAATTAATCCATATACAGATATTATTAGTGAAAAAGAATATAATGAAAAATTTGGAGATTTTAAACATGTATTCACAGGTATAAATATGGTTGAATTTTACAGAGATGTAGTGAAAAACGAAAATTGTGAAGTCGAATTTGTTTTTAGCAATAGACCAGAAGAAATTGTTAATTACACAAAAAATGTTTTAGCATGCGATATTCATACTAGATACAAAACAAAAGAAAGGTTGAAAAAAGCAGGGTGTGAAAAAGTGCTTGGGCTAGATGATATATTAACTACTAGTATATCTGGATCTGGATACAATAGTAAATATGGATTACTAGGCTCTAATAGAGCAACAGAAGATAAAGTAAAACTATTTCCGGAATCAGGAGAAAAGTTAGTAACAGAAATTCAAGATGAATTAAAAGAAATTACAGGTAAAATAATAGAAGTAATGATATATGGAGATGGTGCATTCAAAGATCCAGTAGGAAAAATTTGGGAACTAGCCGATCCTGTTGTAAGTCCATTTTATACAAAAGGATTAGAAGGAAGTCCAAATGAACTAAAGTTAAAGTATCTTTCAGATAACAAATATAGTAACCTAAATGGGGAAGAGTTACAAGAGGCTATTAGAAAAGAAATAGAAGAAAAGGATCAAAACTTGAAAGGTAAAATTGAGACACAAGGTACTACGCCAAGAAGATATACGGATTTAATAGGATCGTTATGTGACTTAACATCAGGATCTGGAGATAAAGGAACTCCAGTAGTATTAATACAAAATTATTTTACAAATTATGCTCAATAAAAAAAGTTATTCTATATATAATGAAAAGTAGTATGATGAAAAATATCATATTACTTTTTTGTAAAAGTTGTGTTAAACATAATGACTGATTGATAAATTTGTAGTATAATTATAATTG
>CAZIFN010000034.1:0-12408 GCA_964538205.1 uncultured Mycoplasma sp. | reverse complement strand
ATTTTGCTTCATATATCATGGTTAGACCATTTACACAGAATTTTTTACACTCTCACCGGTCGCCATGGGCGTAGCGGTTATCGTTACATCTCTGCTTGATGAACTTGATATGAAATCCGGTTTTACTATGCTTGGTATAGGTCTTGCTTGTATAGGTGTGTATTTGCTTAACAATAAAGAATAATTTCCAACAACCGAATACCGAAAATTTGACCGTCCTCTGGTCGCTATCTGCGAAAAGTTGGCGGTCTTTTTTATATCGGTCGCAAAAATGCCTCCGCACCATTTGTGTGTGGAGGCAAAACTGTTTTACTAACGCCTACTTAATGACCTGTTTCTTCTTTTTTTATTTGTTTTTTCTCTACTTTTTTTCCCATAAATTTGAAGGGTATTCTTTTTTATCAACTAACTCTTTTAAAGCTTTTCTTACACTTTGGGCATCTTCTTTATAAGTTACACCATACCAAGTTGAATTTGTATCAATGGCATTTACTGTAGCATAATTTTCTTCTATTGCACTAAATAGTACATCTGGAATTAGATATTCACATTTTTCTAAATTATCTTTATTTTTTTCAAAAAACTCTGGAAATTTTGATTCTATATATGGAAAAACGCTTGGTGTAAATAATATTAAATTCATGGAAACTTTATCATCTGGGGATATAATAAATTCTTTTTCTCCTGATAATGGTGTTGCAATTAGATTGCCATTTTTTCTTTCGATAAGACTTTCTGTAATTTTTGTAAGCATACCAGATTCTACTTTACAAACACCTCTTTTTACAGAACCTGATTCAGTAATTGTGTTTTTTACTAGATAATTTATTAATCCATATTTATGAGGTAGTTGATCTTCTGTTTTATCTAAAAATTCTGCTGCTTTTAGATAGGCATCTTTTCCATAGAAATCATCTGAGTTGATAATAGCAAATGGTTCATGTATTTCATCTTTACAGCATAAAATTGCATGAGCTGTTCCTAATGGTTTTGTTCTATCCTCAGGAACTTTATATCCTGTAGGAATATTGTCATTTTTTTGAAAACAATATGCAACGTTTATATGGGGTTCAACTCTTTTTCCTATTGTTTCTTTAAACACATCATAGTTTTCTTCTTTAATTAGAAAAACAATTTTATTGAAACCAGCCTTTATTGCATCATATACAGAATAATCAATAATAAATTCTCCGTTAGGTCCTAATGGTTCAATTTGTTTTAATCCTCCAAAACGACTACCAGCTCCTGCTGCTAAAATTAACAAAGTTTTATTTTTCATACTTTTCTCCTTTCTAATTAGTAACTTTTGATAATTTTTTATGGTTTTTCATTAGTTTTTTAATACCATGTGGATGTTTAAATGCAACACTTACTAATGTATTAGTCACTTCTACTACTTTTCCAGTACCAAAGGTTTCATGATATACATAATCCCCAACTTGATAATCGATTTCTTCTTCCCTATATACTTCTGCTGGATTTATTTTTTCTTCTTTTTTAGGGATTTCTTCTTTAGCATTTGACTCTAATAGGTCAATATTTATTTCATTTATAAAACGACTAACTGGATTTACTTGTTCTTTTCCGAAAAGTGTTCTTCTTCTAGCATTTACTAAATGTAGATCATCTTTAGCTCTTGTTATTGCTACATAACATAAGCGTCTTTCTTCTTCTAAGGAAACGTTTTCCATAAGGGAATTCATATGTGGAAAAATAGCTTCTTCCATTCCAATAACAAAAACATGGTCAAATTCTAATCCTTTAACTGAATGTACAGTCATTAAACTTATACGATTTGGATCATCTTTATATTCTTCTACATCACTAACTAAACTAATTTCTAATAAAAAGTCTTCTAATGATATTAATCCTTCTTGTTCTTCAAAGGCTTTTGTTATTGATTTAAATTCTTCTAAATTTTCTAGTCTTACTTCTGCTTCTAAGCTTTGTTCACTCTCTAGTTCTTTTTTCATTCCTGTTGAATCTAGAACTTTATCAATTAACTGTGTTAAAGTTAATTCTTCTGATATTGCTTTTAGTTTTTCTATTATTTTCTTAAATTCTAATTCTTTTGAGGCATCTATGGCTTCATAAATACTTATTCCTTCTAAATCTGCTTTATTCGTTAAATTTTCTATTGTTTTTAAACCAATTCCTCTTTTTGGAGTATTTATTACTCTAAGTAGACTTATGTTATCTTTAGGATTATGAATTAGTCTTAAGTATGCAATTAAGTCTTTTATTTCTTTTCGTGAATAGAAATAGAAACTACCAACGACTCTATATGGCAAGTTTTCTTTTAAAAGTTCTTCTTCAACTACACGTGACTGAGCATTTGTTCTATATAGTATTGCTATGTCTTTATATTCAGTATTTCTATTTACTAGTTCTTTTATTTTTCTAACTACATATAAAGCTTCATCTCTCTCATTATAAGCTCTATAATATTTAATTTTTTCACCAGTTCCTCTATTAGTCCATAGCTTTTTGTCTTTTCTTTGACTATTATTTTTAATAACTTGATTGGCTGCATCAAGTATGGTGCTTGTTGAACGATAATTTTGTTCTAAAAGAATTGTTTTAGCGTCAGGATAATCTTTTTCAAAATTTAAAATATTTTTATAATTTGCTCCTCTAAAACTATAAATACTCTGTGAATCATCACCAACACATGTTATACGCCTGTTTTTTTCGCTTATCATTTTTGTTAAAATATATTGGGCTTGATTAGTATCTTGATATTCATCAATTAATATGTATTGATATAAATCTTGATATTTTTCTAAAATATCAGGGTATTCTTTAAATAGCCTTATTGGTAATAATAATAAATCATCAAAGTCTACGGAATTATTTTGCTTTAGTTTCTTTTCATATTTTTCATACACTTTTTGAATTACTTGTTCATAGTCACTCACTGCGAATCTTTCATAAGCTTTAGCTGATACCATTTCATTTTTGCAACTGCTTATCTTATTTCTAATTGCTTTTGGATTATATACTTTAGGATCATATCCAAAGTCTTTTATTATTTTTTTTACAACTGTTAAAGAGTCATCACTATCCATTATTACAAAGTTACGGTCATAGCCTAAAAGATTATAATTTTCTCTTAAAAGTTTTAGTCCAAAACTATGAAATGTTGAAACTTGTATTTTTTTAGATATATCACCAATTAATAATGATAATCTATCTTTCATTTCTTTTGCTGCTTTGTTAGTAAAAGTAATTGCTAAAATATTGTATGGTGCTATATATTTTTCTTCTATTAAATAAGCTATTTTAGTAGTTAATGTTTTTGTTTTTCCGGCTCCTGCTCCTGCTATTATAAGAAGTGGTCCATCGTTATATAATACGGCTTCTTTTTGTTTGTCATTTAAATTATCTATATTCATCTTTTTACCTACTTCCTAAATAAATTATAACTTATTTTTAAAAAAATAAAAAGTGCAAGTTATCTTACACTTTTATATAATTCTTGTAATTCTCTATATTTTGCTTGTTCTTTATCTATTCTTTCTTGTCTTTCTTTCTCTTGTCTTTCTTTTTCTTTTTGCTCTTTTAGAATATTTAGTAATAGTTTATAGTCATCTATTGTTAATAAGTCATCATATCTTGCTGTATCTTTAGTCTTTTTTGCTTCTACTTTTATACTATTATTAACTGCTTTTACTTGATAAGGAGCCTCTACTGGCTTATAGTTATTAGGTTTTTTAACTACTTTTTTTACTATTACTTTTGTTTTTACTGGTTCTTTATAAATATATGGTTTTATTATTTTATATACAGCTAGAAATAAAATCCATACTATAAATATTGTACTTGATAATTCTATTAATGCTTGTGCTGTGCTATTACTATATACTGATGATTGACTAAATACATCTAGTTTGTTTTCATTTATAACATTTAAGATTAATACTAAGATATAAGTAATTAAGCAATATATTGAAATATTTATTTTCTTTATTATCTTTGGTACTTTTTTATTAAAAACTGTTATCCAGATAATAATATTAGTAATTAGAATAGCTGCTACATAGATAGCTAAGTTAGGGAAATATATGATTATGAATAAATTATTCATCATATAATCAAACATATTACTTAGATTATCTTTATATACATATAGTAAAATCATTATAAATATTAAATAAATAGTAACATAGAAAAACTTGCTAGCTTTAGCATTTTTCTTATTGCTTGCTAGTAGTATTAATCCTAGAGCTAAGATAGCTAATAGTATTACAATATATAGACTAGAAGATTTGGCTGTTTCTAGTAATATACCTAATTTTTCTATAAATGATAATTTTGACATAATCATGACCCTTTCTATTCTTTTTTTACGATTCTGTTATTTCTTGAAGTTCTGCTATATAAATTGTTTGTGTTGTTGATTCATAGTTAGTACATGTTACTAATGTTAATGTTGTTTTATTATAATCTCTATATATAGCAATTGTTCCAACTTTATCTTGTTTATATATGTTTGTAATTTTATATGTATATTTTTTGTTTTTATATGTTACGTAAGCATAATCACCTTTTTCTAGTTTGTATAAGTCATTAAAAAATGAATTCCAACTATTACCTGAGTGACCTGCTATAATTAGGTTTCCTTTTTCAACATCAGGATATGATGAATCTGGTACTAAGTAAAGATTCTTATCGACGTTATTATCAGGTGCATTTTTGCTTAGAAAACCTTTCGTAAGATTTATTTTTGGTATATTTAAGTAACCAATGTAGTCATTTGTTACTTCAGTTTCTACTGTTTCCTCTTCCCTTATTATTCCATCCTCTTCTATAATACTGTACTGTCCTGCTGTATAGAAGATATTTGACATATAGTCATACGCCATTATTTTTTTTGCTTGAACATAGTTATAAGAAAGAAAGAATCCTCCAATTAGTATGACTATTGTACAAATTGTAGTAGTTACACTAGGAGAGATTCTTGATTTCTTTTTCTTATTTTTTTGCATTTTTATATATAAATCCAACAGTAGAAGTTACTAATAATATACCAAGTATAGTCATAATAATTGAACTAGTTGAAGCTGTATTTGGAACTGGAACTTCTGGATAATTGTAGAAGTTAACTTGATGTGTTTCATGTTCATCATCAATTGTTATTGTGATTACTTCATCACTTTTCTTGTAACCAGCAGGTGCTTCTACTTCTTCAATTGTATAAGTTCCATCTTTTAAATCTGTAAATACTTTTGGTTCTTCTGTAGTTTCAAATCTTGCTACTTCTTCACCAGCAGAATTTTTAATTACTAATGTTGCTCCAGCTAATGCTTGTCCTGTTGATGCATCTATTTTAGTAATTGTTACAACGTTTGTTTTAGCATCATTATATACTTTTACAGTTATATTTTTATCACTATCTGTAATAGAAAACTTAATTGGTTTAGTTATTTTTTTATAACCTTGTGGTGCTTCTACTTCTTCAACTGTATAAGTACCATTTTCAAGATTTCTAATTACATGAGAATTAATTGTAGATTTCCATCTTGTAATTTCATTACCTTTTGAATCTTTTAAAACTAATGTTGCTCCAGCTAATGGTTGATCATTTGCTCTATCTAATTTAATGATTGTTACTTGTGATGTAGATAATGTTAAATTTGCTGTTGCATTTACATTTTGTTTTTCTGGTGTTAATACTGCTGGCATACAGTTTTGCATGTTATCGTTTGTTGGCTTATATTCATAAGCTTTATTAACTGTACCTGTAGCATTAACTTTTACTGTTAAGTTTAATTTTGTACTTGTTACTTTTGTAACAGGTATTCTTATTTTGAATGTTTCATTTTTTGCAAAAGTTGTTTTATTATTTCCTGATGCATCTGTAATTAATGTTCCTTCTGGAGCATTACTTACTGATACTGTATAAGTACTAACATTAGTTGATGTAACTTTGAAATATTCTGATTCAAAATATTTTGAATCGCTTGATAATTTCATTTCATTATCTGATGTAGATAATGATATAGATGTTTTAGTATAACCTTTTGCTTTTGCTTCTTTTGCTTTTGTAACTAAATTTTTGATATATGGTCTAATACCATTAGGATCGCTAGCTGTTTGTTTAAAATTAGTACTTAGGTTATTACTTCCTGTTGTATCATCTAAATACCACCAAACAGCAGTTTGTGTTATGTAATAATCTTTTGATGCATCTCCAGTAATACTTACACTTGGATAACCATTTTCCATAAGATAAGCAAAACCGGCATCCATTTCGCCAACTAAGTTAGCTGTAATGTTTTGACTTGTTGCTTTATGAATATTTAAACAATATATGTATTCTCCTGATGTTGTAACTTTTGTTTTAAATGATACTCCTGCTAAATAAGCTTGTAATTTAACACCGCTACCCAAGGAAATTGATTGAGCAACAGCATTAACATTTAAAACATTAGTGCTAAGCATAATTCCTACTAGAATACTCATAGCAAGTAATTTTATTCTTTTTAAACTATTTTTCATTTTATTCACCTTTCCCCTCAAATGTGGCTATATTATAACATATTTTTTAATATTTTGCAAGTCTAACTTGATTTAGGCGACTATTTCTTCAAATATTATGCGATCATTTATATCAACAATTGTATATTTATTGTCATCTATGAGTAAATAACTTGCCTTTTCTTTACCTAATGGTAATGATATAGAACCTGGGTTAATACATGTCATATTTTTAATATTAGTAAATTCTGGAATATGAGTATGACCAGATATCAAAATAGAATGATCTTGATACCAAGTATTCTTATTATACTTATGTCCATGTGTAAAATATATTTTTTTATCATTAATATTCATACTCATATAGTCTGGAATTATATCGAATGGTTCTAAATATGAATTGATATTTTCATCACAATTACCCTTTAGGCAAATCAATTTATCTGAAAAAGATTTTAAAAACTCTCTGACATATTCTGGATCATAATCTTTTTGGTTATTTCTACCATAATTATAATAGATGTCTCCTAATACTATTAAAGTATCACATTTAAATTCTTTAAATTTTTTTTCAATCAAAGAAAGATTTGTTTTTATTCCATGTATATCAGATATTACTAATAATTTCATATTTTCTCCTTCCTTTTGTCAACTATTACTATAACACAAACTTATAATTATTCATATAATATTTTAGTAGAAAGGAGATTTATGAAAAAGAATATTTTATTTTATTGTTTATTTTTTGTTTTGGTATTTTTAATGGTTGGTTCTTTATTTTTAGATTTAAATAAAAAGGACAATACTAACAAAAATACGAAGATTACCTTAGCAGAAGTTGCGCACACTATTTTTTATGCTCCAATGTATGTTTCTATTGAAAAGAACTTTTTTGAAGAATATGGAATTTCAGTTGATCTAATTTTAACTTCTGGTGCTGATAAGGTTGCTGCTAGTGTATTATCAGGTGATGCTGATATTGGTTTTTCAGGTAGTGAAAGTACTATTTATGTATATAATGCTTCTGAAGATGATTACCTACAAACTTTTGCACAACTCACACAAAAAGATGGATCATTTTTAGTATCTAGAAATAAGTATGATGATTTTACTTTAAATGATTTAAAAGGAAAAAATGTTATCGGAGGACGAGCTGGGTTTCGTCTTTAAAAGCTACTATTAAATTTAAGATGAATTTCTACATCTTTATCTTTTGTTATATAAATTGACTGTATTATATATTCTAAAAAAGAACTATCCTTTAACATCTCTTCTAAATTATATACTTCTTTTATGATATTATTTAATGCTTGTAATTTATTATCTAAATCTTTTTTTATTGTATTATACTTTTTCTTGGTTATTTTTTTATTTAGATAATTAATATCTACTTTTTTATTTGCTAAGAGTATTTTTCTTTTATTATTTTCTATGTTTTTTTTATTTTTATTTTCAATATTTAGTTCTTCAAAAGTATCTTTTAAGATATTATATATTTCTCTTATAATATCCTTTTCTAATTTTCTATAATTCATACTATGTGGTGTGCAAAGTTTTTTTTTACTATTTCTTCTATAATATGAACAACTACAATATAGTCTTTTTTTATCATTACTTTTTATTATATTTATACTATGATTGCATTCTTTACAATATAATAAATTACTAAATAGATATTTTTCTTTTATTTTGTTTTTTCTTTTTTTATTTATTAATTTCTTTTGTACTATATTGAATGTTTTTAAATCTATGATAGCTTCATGTGTGTTTTCTACTACTATCCAATTTTCTTTTGGTACTTTTATTTCTTTTTTTAATTTGTAACTGAGTTTTTTTCTTTTACCTTGTACTATATGACCTAAATAAACTTTATTAGTTAATATGTCTTTTATAGTTGTTGGGTTCCATTCTGGATGTGTATAGTCAATATTTGCATATGTACTGGGAGTTTGAATATTTTCCTCTGTTAAATATCTTGCTATTTGTGAATAATTTTTATTTTCTAAAGCTAGAGAAAATATTTTTTTGACTATTTCTTTAGTTTTATTATCAGGTATTAGTTTATGATAATTATCTTTTGCTCTTTTGTATCCATAAGGAGCTTTCCAACCTGTATATAAGCCTTGTTCCTTACGAATATTTAAACTACTTTTTACTTTTTTTGATATATCTAATGCATACATTTCATTGATACCATTTTTTAACCAGACTAATTCTTTAGAAACATCATCACTATGATTATCATAATTATCATTTATAGCAATATATCTAACATTATAATTTACAAAGTATTCATCTAAAAGGATACTCATTTTACCATTATTTCTTCCTAATCTTGATAAGTCTTTAGTAATTACTAGGTTAATTTTTCCTTTTTTTATATCTTGTAACATTTCTTCTAAACCAGGTCTTTCAAAAATTGTTCCTGATATACCATCATCTACATATTCTTTATATAGGGTATAATTGTTGTCTTTTAAATACTTTAATATATAATTTCTTTGGCTCGTGATACTTTCACTTTCTTTGTTAGTATTATCATCTTTTGAAAGTCTTAAATAAATCCCTACATGATAATTATTCATATTTATTTATAGAACTAAGATAGTTTTTAATTATTCTTTTTAGTGTTGGTCCTGATTGATTATAAATTATTTTTAACATAAAAAAACCTCCTATTTAATAATACGAGATTTTTTTTGCTTTATTATTTTATTTTTTAAAATACTAGTGTAAATAGTGTTAAAAGTAATATGTTTGCTATTGCAATTGCTAGAACTACTTTTCCTGCCCATTTTACCCAGGTACTATATTCTACTTTAGCTAAAGCTAAACCACCCATGATTGCTCCACAAGTTGGTGTTATTAAATTTACAAGTCCATTTGCAGCAACTAATGTCATTACAGTAGCCTCTACACTATGTCCTAATTGTGATGCCAATGGTCCAATGATTGGAGCTGATAGAGTTGCTAGTCCTGATGATGATGGTACTAATACAGATAGTACTATATGTATGATATAGTTAATTGGTGCAAATAAGAATCCTGGTACATCTCTTAATAGCTCTGCAGCATTATAAATAATATAATTATCTAAATGTGTAGTTTGCATTAATACACTTGCTCCACGTGCAACAGCTATAATTAAGATAACTCCAATCATATCATCTGCTCCATCAATAAATGTATCAACAAATTTCTTTTCTTTCATACCATTAACTACACCGATTATAACTGCCATAACTAAGAACCATAATGCGGCTTCATTGAACCACCAGTTTCCTAGTGAACTACCAGTTAACCAGCCTGTAAATTTATCAAAAATTGTAATATTAAATTCTGGCCAAGGAATAAATCCAACTACCATTATTACAAAAGTCAAAGCAAATAAGATTAAAGTGATTTTTTGTTTTTTATTTAAACTAACGTCATCATCAATTTCTTTTTTGCCATATTTCTTTTCCATTTTTTGTTGTTCTCTTAAACTAAGAATTGTAGAACCTTTATC
This sequence comes from uncultured Mycoplasma sp., assembly GCA_964538205.1. GTDB lineage: Bacteria > Bacillota_I > Bacilli_A > RF39 > UBA660 > CAG-877. The sequence goes on along the minus strand of CAZIFN010000034.1, from coordinate 2,420 downwards.
TTCTTTTACTTTTCTAGCATATTTCATTACAAAGTAAATTGAAATAGCTAATGTTGATAACCATAATAGTGTACCAATGAAGATAATTATACCTTGGTTAACTACAGTTCCTTCTGGTAAAGCAGCTACTGCAGCTCCTACAGCGAAAGGATTAATTGTTGATCCTAGACATCCTGAACCAGCACCTAGTAATACTATGGCTGATGCTACAACTGTATCCATACCAGCAGCTACCATTGTTGCTGCAAGTAAGGCATAGAATCCAACTGTTTCCTCAAGCATACCATAAGTAGTACCACATACTGAGAAAATAAACATTAAAATTGGAATTAATGCTAATTCATTTCCTTTTAATTTTTTTACAAGAACTTGTATTCCTGTTTCTAATGCTCCTGTTGAATTAATAATAGCAAGTAATCCACCTAAGATCATGATGAAAATTCCTACATCTATTGCATCACCAAAACCTAAAATTGGAGATAGTAAAATATCTGATAATTTAGCTCCAACAACTCCAGAGCCATTAACTATAGTATCTCCTACAAATTTAGCTTTTGGTAGTATATGTGAAAGTATTCCCAACATGAAAATTAATAGTAAAATAATTGAGAATGAAGATAGTGCAATACTAAACTTCTTTTTTCTTTTTGACATATTCCCACTCCTTTATCTTTTTATAATTGTACCTGTTTTTCCTGCTAAAGCATCTTTTGCTTTTTGTAAAGATGTTATTAAAGCATATCCATCTGCTTTTTTTGCAAACTCAATACAGGCTTCTACTTTTGGTAACATACTACCTTCTGCTACCTGTTTACTCTCAATTAAATTCATACATTCTTCAATATCTAAACTGTCTACTTCTTTTTGATTTTCTTTTTTATAGTTAAGATAAACTTTATCAACAGCTGTTAATATTAGAAGAACATCTGCATTTAAATCAAGAGCTAATCTAGCACTAGTACGGTCTTTATCTATTACCGCATCAACACCTTCATAGCCTTCTTGGCCTTTTACTACTGGTATTCCACCTCCTCCACATGCAATTACTATATTGCCATTTTTTACTAAATCATGGATAGTCATGATTTCAACAATTTTAATTGGCTTTGGACTAGCAACAACTCGCCTATATCCTCTGCCGGCATCTTCTTTCATACAATACCCTTTTTCTTCTTTCAACCTTTTTGCCTCTTCTTCTGTATAAAAACTACCAATAGGCTTAGTTGGATTTTGAAAAGCAGTATCGTTTTTATCTACTTCAACTTGTGTAATTAATGTTACACAGTTTTTATTAATTTTTCTTTTTGCTAGTTCTTTTTGAATTGACTGTTGAAGATGATAGCCAATGTACCCTTGACTCATTGCTCCACATTCAGCAAATGGCATTTCTGGGGAGTTAATGCTTTTGTGTGATTCTTCCATTGCTAGGTTAATCATACCTACTTGTGGACCATTTCCATGTGAAACAACTACACTATTTCCTTCTTCAACTAAATCAACAATATTTTTAGCTGTTTCTTTTACTAATTCTAATTGTTCTTTTGGACTATTTCCTAGGGCATTACCACCTAGAGCTATAACAATTGTTTTCATTATTTTAATGTCTCATAAACAACGGCTTTAATAGTGTGCAATCTGTTTTCTGCTTGATCAAATACTTTGGACTTACTTGATTCAAACACTTCATCGGTAACTTCCATTTCTTTTAGACCGTATTTTTCATATATTTGTTTACCTATTGTTGTATCAGTATTATGGAATGATGGTAAACAGTGTAAGAAAATTGCATTAGAATTAGCGTTTTCCATTATTTCTTTATTTACTTGGTAAGGTTTTAATAAGTTTATTCTTGGTTCCCAAAGTTCTTCTTTTTCACCCATGGATACCCAAACATCTGTATATAGAACATCTGCATTTTTAGTTCCTTCCATTGCATCTTCTGTTAATGTAATTGTTGAACCAGATTTATGAGCATATTCTTGACATTTTTGTACTAATTCGTCGGCTGGAAATAATTCTTTTGGCGAACAGCATGTAAAATTAACACCTAGTTTTGAACATATTACCATAAGTGAATTAGCAACATTATTTCTAGCATCTCCTAAAAATACTAAATTTAGGCCTTCTAATTTTCCGAAGTTTTCATAAACTGTCATTAAATCAGCTAACATTTGTGTAGGATGAAATTCATTAGTTAGACCATTCCATACTGGTACAGTAGCATGTTTTGCTATTTCTTCAACTATAGTTTGATCAAATCCACGATATTCAATTCCATCATACATTCTTGTTAATACTCTAGCAGTGTCAGCAATGGTTTCTTTTTTACCAAGTTGAGATCCGGTAGGTCCTAAGTAAGTAACACCCATACCTAAATCTAGTCCTGCTACTTCAAATGCACAGCGAGTTCTTGTAGAATC
>CAZIFN010000033.1:0-12460 GCA_964538205.1 uncultured Mycoplasma sp. | reverse complement strand
AGATAATGTATTACGTCGTGGTGTTCAATCAATATCTGATTTAATTGCTGTTGCTGGTCTTATTAACTTGGATTTTGCCGATGTTAGAGCAGTTATGGAAAAATCAGGTCAAGCAATCATTGGTATTGGTATAGGCATGGGTGAAGATAGAGCAATTGATGCGGCTAAGCAAGCGGTTTCATCTCCATTGCTTGAAACATCTATTGAGGGTGCTACAGATGCTATTATTAATATTACTGGTGGAGTTAATTTAACATTGTTTGAAGCTGAGCAAGCAGCAGAAGTTGTTAGAGCTGCAGCTAATACGGATATTAATACTATCTTTGGTTCTGTAATTAATGAAAATTTATCTGATGAGGTTATTGTTACAGTTATTGCTACTGGATTTGATAAAAATAAAAAGGCTACTGCTGAAAAAGTTCAGGAACAGCCAGTATTTAGTAATGCTACTCAAACAAGAAGAAGTACTCCTACTAAAGAAGACTATAGACAAGCAGAAGTGTTAGATAGTGATGGTAGTGATGATGGTGACTTTGATATTCCAGCATTCTTAAGAGATAGAAACTATTAAAAAAGATTTTATATAAAAGTATAAAATCTTTTTTTACTTATTTTTTACGGCGTTAATTATTTGAGCAAGTAGATTTAAAACTATTTGTTCAGTTTTTCTGTTTTCATCACGTAATGGATTAAATTCGACTATATCATAAGACACAATCTTATCAATGTGTTTTATTATGCATTTATTTATGGTCATTATTTCTTCTTCTGTTAGTCCATCAAATACAGGAATTGAAACACCAGGGGCAATGTCTGGATCTATGAGACAAGTATTAAAACTTATATGAATTCCATTTGTTCTTTCAGATGCAATGTTGAATGCTTCTTCAATTACTTCTTCCAAACCTTTCTCTTTTATATTTTCGCTTGTAAAGACATTAAGTCCAGAATATTTAATATTGTCTTTTTCCCAGTCATCTATTTTTCTTACTCCAACAACTACAGTTTTACTTGGTTCTGGGATACTTCCTTTATGATAATAACGTAATTCACTATTTTTATACCCTGTAATAGCAGCAAGTGAAAGACAATTAATGTTACCGGTTACAGTTGTATCAAAAGTATTATAGTTAGGATATGGAGAAAAAGATATTACTCCAATAGTACTGTTATTACTATTATACTTTTCTGCTGTTGCTAGTGCTATTGGAATTGATGTAGATGCATCACCACCTATTAAAATAGGAAAATAATCTTCATTTAACTTTTCTGTTATAGTATTATATATTTTTTCATTAAATGATTCTACATCATATTCATTTTTTCTTAAGTCAGATAGATTTCTACTTTTTAAAATATTTTCATCTTGTAATATAGAAGTTATTTCATCCTGATAAAAACCTTTAATATCGTTTATTAGTTGAACTGGACCAAGTGATGAGCCATCTATATGAACACCTAAATCACTACCAGCACCTATTATAAATGTTTTCATTATATTCACCTTAATTAATTTTAACGTAAAATTAGTTGTATATCAAGGAAAAAACTTTTATTTAAGTTTTATTTACTGTATAATTTGTATAGGTGAAAATATATGAAAAAGCTAAATGATTTATATCCTGGTATTGGTACTTCTATTGTTATTAAAGATGTAAAAAATAATTATAATGAAGTAGTTAAGGATGATTTGTTTGTATGCAATGTAGAAAGAATACCTGACTTTGATAAAGTTGAGAGGGCTATTTCTAATGGAGCTAGTGCTTTAGTTACTAATAGATCTGTTATTGATCCTAAGATACCTACAATTACGGTTCCTGATCCAAAAAAAGAGTATCCTTATTTGTGCCAAAAGTTTTATGATTATCCGGATAATAAATTGAAAACTATTGGTGTCTTTGGTTCTGAAGGGAAGACGACGACGGCTATTATTTTACAAAGCTTATTAGGTATTAATCAAACTGGTTATATAGGTAGTTCTGGTAAGAGTTGCGCAGCTTTTAATGATAATAATTCTAATGTTATATTAGATTCCTCTAAAGTATATAATACTTTGGATGAATTTATTAAGTTTGGTTGTAAGTATGCAGTTATTGAGGGTACTGAAAAATCTCTTTCTACTGGTAATTTACAATCTATTAATTATGATTTATGTATTTTTACTAATTTAGTTAATGAATATTTAGATAATATGAGTTTTACTAATTATTATAATAATATGGTATCTGGTATTAAACAAACTAAGAATACTGGGTATTTTATATTAAATAGTGATGATCCAAGTTTTAATAGTATTAAGGATAATTGTTTAGGAAACGTTTTAACTTATGGAACATCTTCTTCTAGTACTTTACAAATTATTGATTATAAAATAGGTAATACTAAAACTATAATTAAATTTAAGTATAATGAAGAGGAATTTGAAGTTAATAGTCCTTTGGTTGCTTTATTTAATGTTTATAATTTAGCTGGAGCAATGCTTACTGCTTTGGCTTTGGGATATAAAATAGAATATTTAGTTAAGAAAATAGATGGTATTTTTATACCTGGAAGAATGAATGTTTTAAATACTGATAGTACTTATAATGTTATAGTTGACTATGCTCATACTATTAATAATTTTTATAGAGTAAAAGAATTTGTAGGGACCTTGGATATAAATCATATATATATAGTTTTTAGTTCTGTACTTGATAAATCAATAGAACATTTAAATAATATTGGTAAGGTTTTATGTGACTTTGCTGATCATGTTATTTTTTCTTATGATGATTCTTCTAATGAAGTTATTTCTAATGTTAATTATATAGTTTCAACCGTTAAAGATTATAGTAATTATTCGTTTGTTTCTGATCGGAAAGTTGCGATTGAAAAAGCTATAGAAATGGCTAATGATAAAGATTTAGTTTTGATTTTGGGTAAGGGTAATTTAGTTTATCAAAAGTTAGAGTTTAATGATATTGATGTAGCATATCAAGCTATGGCTTTAAAGAAAATTAAAGAGAATAGTTAGTTTATGATGAGGAAAATTATTAAAGTATTGTTAGTTGTGTTTTGGATGATAATGATATTTTTACTATCTAATGATACAGCTGTTCAGTCTAGTAAGAAAAGTGATGGATTTATTATTAAAAGTGTTTCTTTTGTTTTACAAAGAGATTTAGTTGATGATGAAAAAGAAAAAGTACTTAAATATTTAGTTGTACCAGTTAGAAAGTTAGCTCATCTTTTTATTTATTTTATTTTAGGTATTCTTATTATTAGTTTGTTAAAAGAATATAGGGTGCTTAATTTTAAGGTTTTTCTTTTGTCAATATTTATTTGTTTTTTATATGCTTGTAGTGATGAGGTACATCAGTTATTTATATTAGGTAGATCTGGGGAGATAAGGGATGTTTTTATTGATACTTTTGGATCTTTTCTTGGGATTTTAAGTTTTTATTTAATGAAAAAAAGAAAGAAATTTGACATATAATTCTTTAGGAGGATTATATGTTTTTTAGTATTTTAGATATTTTAAAGAATTTGTTTTGTTTTACGGGTTCTTATTCTAATGATGTTTTTCCTGAACCTTTAAGTCCTTTAGAAGAGGAGAGGTGTATTAAGGGTAAAATGAATGGTAATATGGATGATAGGAATAAACTTATTGAACATAATTTGAGACTTGTTGCTCATATTATTAAAAAGTTTGATAATAAATATGTTGATTCTGATGATTTAATTAGTATTGGTACTATTGGTTTAATAAAAGGAGTTGATACTTTTTCTAGTGATAAGGGAGTAAAAATTACTACTTATTGTGCTAGATGTATTGAGAATGAGATACTTATGTATTTTAGGAGTAATAATAGATATAATAATGATATTTCAATAAATGATGCGTTGGGATTTGATAAAGAGGGAAATGAAATTGCGATTATGGATGTTTTAAAGACTCCTAATCCGGATTTTGTTTCAGATATAGATTTAAAAGATAATATTGTGTTACTTAAAAAATATATTAATGTATTAAATCCTAGGGAGAAGGAAATACTTATTAGAAGATATGGTTTAAATAATCAGGATGAGGAGACACAAAAAACTATATCTAAGAAATTAGGTATTTCTAGGAGTTATGTTTCTAGAATAGAGAAAAGAGCTTTAACTAAGATACTTAGGGAGTTTATTAAGAATAATAAGTATGATAATTAGCTTTGTAGACAAATAAATGTTTTTTTAGTATAATTGAAATGGTGATTGTAAGTCTTATGGAAGAGAAGAGAGTTATTAAATATAATAAGAGATATATTAGATATTTAAAAAATGATAAGATGTTTCTTTGGATAGGCGTTTTAGTCTTTTTTCTCTTTGTTTTAGGATTTTCTATTTATAATTTTATTTTAATGCCTACTATTAATTTGAAAGGTTCTAGATATATTGAGATTGGATATAAGGAGAGTTATGAAGAGATAGGATATAATGCTAGTTTTTTAGGTAAAGATATTACTAATAAAGTTATAATTACTGGTAAAGTTAATAGTAATAAACTGGGTATTTATAATATTAATTATTATGTTAGAGATGGAGTTTTTGAAAAGAAAGTTACTAGAAAGGTAAAAGTTATTGATAAGGTAGCACCAGTTATTAAACTTTCTAGTAATGATGATATATATGTTTGTCCAGGACAAAAATATAAAGAGGAAGAGTTTAGTGCTATTGATGATTATGATGGGGATATTACTAGTAAAGTTAAGGTTGATTTAAGTGATGAGAAGATTACTTATACGGTTAAAGATAAGCATGGTAATAAGAGTGTTGTTAGTCGTAATATTATATATGAAGATAAAACTAGTCCAGTTATTACTTTAACTGGTAGTGATACTATTTATATGTTTATAGGTGAAGATTATAATGAGCTTGGTTATAATGCTAGTGATAATTGTGATTTGGACTTAACGTCTTCTGTTTTGGTTTCTAATAATATTAATAATAGTATTCCTGGAGAATATGAAGTTTCTTATAGTGTTAGTGATAAAGCTTTAAATACATATAGTATTTCAAGAAAAGTTATTGTTTCTAAAAAAGGTGCACCTGGTACAATTTATTTAACTTTTGATGATGGACCTAGAGAAGGTACTACTGATGTAATATTAGATATATTAAAAGAAGAAAATGTAAAAGCTACTTTTTTTGTTACTAATACGGGTCCTGATTATTTAATTAAAAGGGCATATGATGAGGGACATACTATAGCTTTGCATACTGCTACACATGATTATGCGATTGTTTATAATTCTGTTGATTCTTATTTTAGTGATTTAGCTAGTGTTAGTGATAGAGTAAAGAGAATTACAGGTGAGGAGTCTAAAATTATTAGATTTCCAGGTGGATCTAGTAATACTATTAGTAGAAGATATAGTGAAGGTATTATGAGTACTTTAACTAAAGAGGTTTTAGAAAAAGGTTATCGTTATTATGATTGGAATTTATCTTCTGGTGATGCATCTTCTAGTAAAGTTAGTTCTTCTGATATTTATAATAATGTAGTTTCTAATTTATCAAAAGAAAGAGTTAATATGGTACTTATGCATGATATTAAAGTACATACAAGAGATGCTTTAAGAGATATTATTCATTATGCTAAAGATAATGGCTATACTTTTGATAAGATAACTAATAGTACGGAAATGATTGTGCAACGTGTAAATAATTAAATTGTAGGTGATTAAGTTGAATTTATTTAGACCAAGTATGTATAAGAAAAACATATTTGAAATAGATTATGATAAATTAAAAGATAAGGGTATTAAGTGTTTGATATTTGATTTAGATAATACTTTAGGGTTGCTTGAAAATGAAAAGTGTCCTTTAAAGACTAAGAAGTTACTTAAAGAGTTACAAAAAGATTTTTTAATACTTATTAGTTCAAATAATACAAAGAAAAGAATTAAGCCATATCTTAAAGATTTAGGTATTGGTGGTGTTGCTTTTAGTTTGAAACCATTAACTAAAGGTCTTATAAAAATTAAGAGGGATTATAGATTAAAGAAAAAAGAAATGGTTATGATTGGAGATCAAATTGTTACAGATATATTGTCAGGAAATAGATTTAAGATAATGACTATTTTAGTTGATCCATTAGGAGAGAAAGATTTAAAAATTACGGGTTTAAATAGAAAGATAGAGGCTAAAATAATAAAGTATTATAAAAAGAAGGGTCTTTTTGAAAGAGGGAAGTATTATGGATGAGAAAGTAATAAAAACATGTTTAGGTTGTGGTATTCAGTTGCAGGATGAGAATGTTTTGCAGGAGGGATATACTACTAGCTTAGATAATGATATTTGTCAGAGATGTTTTAGAATGAAAAACTATGGAGAATATCAGATGATTACTAAGTCAAATGATGAATATTTGGAAATACTTAAGAGTGTTGGGAAAACTAAAGATTTAGTTTTATATATTACAGACTTATTAAATTTAGAAAAGAATATAGAACAAATTAGAAATATTATTTCTAATAAGATGATTTTAGTACTAAATAAAAGAGATGTTTTACCTAAGTCTGTTAATGAGAAGAAGTTAATTAAGTATTTAGAAGATATAGATGTTTGTTTTGAAGAGGTTATTGTAGTTAGTGTTAATAAGAATTATAATATTGATTATTTACTTAAAAGGATTAAGTTTTATCAAACCTCTAAAAATGTTTATGTTATTGGTCATACTAATGCTGGTAAGAGTAGTTTAATTAATAAATTAATTCAGAATTATTCTGATAAGCATCAAGAACTAACTATGTCTCCTTTACCATCTACTACTTTAAATACAGTAAGTATTGAAATAAATGATTATTTAACTTTAATAGATACACCTGGTCTTGTTGATTCTGGTTCTATATTAAATCATGTTGATACTAGTTTAGTTAAAAAAATTTCAGCTAAAAAAGAAATTAAGCCAAGGACTTATCAACTTAGAGTTAATCAATCTATTATTATAGAGGATTTAATTAGAATTGATTATGTAGAAGGTGAGAAAAATAGTTTTACTTTGTATGTTTCTAATGACTTAAAAGTTAGAAGATTACTTAATTTACTTAATAATAGTGAACTTAAAGATAAAAATAAGGTTACTTATGAAGTTAAATATGGTGAGGACTTAGTTATTAATGGTTTAGGGTTTATTAAAATAGTTAGTAAAGGTTTAATAGATGTTTATATAGATAAAGATATAGAGACTTTTATGAGAAAGTCTCTAATATAGAAAAAAAAGACGTTTTAGTCTTTTTCTATTGCATTAATTATTATTTCTAGGATGTTTGTTGCGAGTACTTGTGTTTTATTATCAATATCATTTGTAGGATTATATTCAACTAAGTCAAATGATTTTATGGGAGATTTTTCTTTTAATATTTCTTTTACTATTTGATATGCTTCTTCTTCATTTATACCATTACTGGCAGGAGTTGATACACCAGGAGCAATACTAGGATCTATTACATCTATATCATAGCTTATATGTATTCCTTTTGTATTTTTACTGGCAATTTTTATGGCTTTTTCTATAATTGTTTTAATACCTTCTTTTTTAATATCTTCGGTTGTAAAAAGAGTAACGTTGTTTTTCTTAATTACAGGCATTTCCCAAGGATCTATATCTCTTCCTCCAATGATAACAGTGTTTTCTGGTAAATAAAAATTACCAGCATGGAAAAAGGTTAGTTTATCTCCTGTTTGATTATTTATTGTTGAAAGAGGTAGACCATGAATGTTTCCTGTTTTTGTTGTTTCAAAAGTATTGTAATCACCATGGGAATCAATCCAAATAATACCAAGGTGTTCTTCATTTTTTATAGAAGCAAGAGCAGTTGCGATTGCGATACTATGATCGCCACCGATAGTAATTGGAAAAGAGTTATTTTCTTTTTCACTTAATACAGTATTATATAGTTTTTCATTAAATTTATTTATAGAATCTATATTTTTAGCTAAATCAGCTTTATCATAACTTTTATTTATATTTTCTTTTTCAATATTTATTATTTTATTTATTCTTTTATCATTTTTAAAATTATTACTTAAAATACTTGGTCCTAAATCTGTACCAGAGATTGTAACACCTAAATCAGTTTTGGCATTTACTATTGTTATTTTCATTTTATCACCAGGAATAAATATACTGTAAATCTTTGTATATTTCAAGACTTTTACTACAAATTTAGATAAAATTATTGTATATTTTTACTATGGAGATGTTGGTGATGAAGAAATTAAGTGAGCTTTATGAAAATATAAAAAGTGATGTAATTATTAAAGATATTAAAATTAATTCTAAGGATGTAGAGCCTGGAGATTTATTTGTATGTACTAAGGGTGTTACTGCTGATAGACATGATTTTATAGATGAGGCATTAAAAAATGGAGCTAGTGCTTTAGTAGTTAGTAGAGATGTTGATGTAGATGTTCCTGTTATTAAGGTTTTAGATACTAATAAAGAATTACCTAGACTTTGTTCTTTGTTTTATGATCATCCTGAGGAGGAACTTTGTATGATAGGTATTACTGGTACTGATGGTAAAACTAGTGTTACTACTATTGTACAGACTTTACTTGGAAATGATATTTCTGGTTATCTTGGTACTAATGGAAGAAGTTGTAGCAAATTTAATAAAGATACTTTTAATACTACTCCTGATAGTGATAAATTATATAAATATTTTAGAGAATTTGTAGATGCTGGTTGTAAATACTTGGCAATGGAGACTTCTAGTGAAGCGTTTTTTAGAAAAAGATTAGATGGATTAAAATTTAAAGTAGGAGCAATTACTAATATTACTAAGGAACATTTAAATATTCATGGTAGTTTTGAAAATTATATAGATTGTAAATGTCAATTATTTAGACAAATAGATGATTTAGGTGTTGCGGTTTTAAATAAAGATGATGAATTTTATGAGAAGATATTAGAAAATTGTAAATGTAGAGTATTTACTTATGGTAAGGGTGAGGATAATACTTTACAAATAAAAGATTTTACTATTAAGCATGATAAAACATTAATTACTTATTCTTATAATAATAAAGATTATAATATTGTTAGTCCTTTATTAGGAGAGTTTAATGTTTATAATTTAGCTTGTGCTATATTAATTTGTATATCACTAGGTAAAACGTTTGATGAGACTATTAAAAATATTGATAAAATTAATATTTCTGGTAGACTTGAAATGTTACCTAATATAGGACAAAAATTCTATGTTATGGTTGATTATGCACATACGCCTAATGGAATTAGTAATCTTTTGAAGTTTGTTCATTCTTTGGATATTAATAGAAGTATTGTTGTTTTAGGTAGTGCTGGAGAAAGAGATTATTTGAAAAGACCTATTATGGGGAAAGTAGTAGTTGATAATGCTAGTTATGTAATATTTACTTATGAAGATCCTAGAAGTGAAGAAGTAAGTGATATTATTGATATGATGATTAGTGATATTAAAGATAGTTATGATAATTATGAAATTGAGTTAGATAGAAGTAAGGCTATTTTTAAGGCTATTAATATGGCTAAGGATAATGATATTGTTTTGATACTTGGTAAAGGAAATGAGACATATCAAAAACTTAAGAATGAAACTATTTATTTTAATGATATAGAAGAAGCTATGAAGTGTATAAAAGAACGTGTTAGTAAGGATAAAATAAAAGTGTAAAAGAAAAAATAAATATGACTAGAGATTTACTCTAGTTTTAATTTTTTAGTAGAAAAAGATAGAAAAATATGATATATTATATAAGTGTTTAGAGGAGTGGTGTCAATGAATAATGACTTAGCGAATGAAATTCGTAGTAAGACAGATATAGTTGATGTCATAGGAGAGAGAATTCCTTTAGTAGCAAGAGGTAAGAATTTTTTTGGAGTATGTCCTTTTCATGATGATTCTGATCCTTCTCTTTGTGTTTCAAGAGAAAAACAGATTTATACTTGCTTTTCCTGTCATGCAACAGGAAATGTTTTTACATTTTTAATGAATTATGAACATATAGAGTTTAGAGAAGTTTTAAAATACTTAGGTGATAAAGTAGGAATTAATGTTTCTAATATTAATATAGTTAGAAAAAATACTAAGTATGATAGGTTTTATGATGCTTATAATTTTTCAGTTAAATATTATCAGAATAATTTATCTAGTACTAAGGGAAAAGCTGCTCGTAATTATTTAAGTAATAGAGGTATTACTGATGATGTAATTAAAGAATTTGAAATTGGATTATCACTAGATAAAAGAGATGATTTAACTAAGCTTTTATTACAAAAAGAATATGAACTTAGTGAATTAAATAAAATAGGTTTATCAAGTGATGATCATGATATATATAATGATAGAATTATGTTTCCATTATATAATGTTTCAGGTCAAGTAGTTGGATTTTCTGGAAGAATATATAATGAATCTTCGCAAAATAAATATTTAAATACTAAAGAAACTGATATTTTTAAAAAGGGTGAAATGTTATATCATTATCATGTAGCAAAAGAAGAATGTAGATTAAAAAAGTCAGTTATAGTAATGGAAGGATTTATGGATATTATTAGAGCTAGTACAATAGATGTTAGAAATACTGTTGCTCTTATGGGTACTGCTTTAACTAATAATCAATTTAATTTAATTAAGAGACTTTCTAATAATATAATTTTATGTTTAGATGGAGATCAAGCTGGTATTAAAGCAATGCTAAGTATTGGAGAGAATTTATTAAATCATGGTGTTGAGGTAAAAATAGTAGTACTTCCTGATGATGATGATCCTGATTCATATATTATAAAGAACGGTAAAGATAGATTTATAGGACTTATAAATAATGCTTTAAACTTTAATGATTTTAAGATGCAACAGTTGCGTAAGAATGTTGATTTTAGGAGTGATGAAGAAAAAGCTAATTATATTAATACAGTATTAAAAGAAAGTATTAAGATAAAAGATCCAATTAGAATAGAAATAATTCTTAAAAAACTTGCAAAAGAGTTTGATATAAGTTATAATACATTGGAAAAAAAGTTTAAGGACTTAGGTGAGTTTAAAGAGACAGTTAGGGAAGTTACTGTTTTAAAAAATAAAGAAGTTAAGAAAAATAAGTATGATAAAGCAGTAGAACAAATATTATATTTTATGCTTAATAATGACTGGGTAATTACTCAAGTAGAGAATGAGGAAATACTTTTTCCTAGTGAAGAAAGCAGAATACTTTCGAGTGAGATTATTTATTATTATAAGTTGTATGGTAATATAAATGTTGCTGATTTTTATACTTATGTTCAAGATAAAGAAGCTATTTTAGTTTTATTAAATAAAATATTAGCGTCTGGGTATAATGAGAAAACTACAAAAGAAGAGTTATTTTTGTATTTTCAGGTTATAAAAGATTATCGTTGTAATCAGGAAATTAAAAGATTAACTAATTTAATGAAAAAAGAAGTAGATCCATTAGAACAGGCTAAGATTGCTAATAAAATTAGGGCTTTAAGAATGGGAGAATAGACATGGTTGGAGAAATTAAGACACTTGAAGAAAGAAAAAACAAATTACTAGCGAAGGGTAAGAAACAAGGGTTTGTTACTTATGAGCAATTGGCAGAAGAATTAAAGGGATTAGAGATGGATAGTGATTCTTTAGATGAACTATATAATGCCTTAGTAGAAGCTAATATTGATATTGTTACTGAAGATGGTAGTGATGATGTTTCTGGTGAGGAAATTACTTCTGATGTTGTTGTTGAAGATATTACTTTATCTAAAGATGTTAAAATTAATGATCCAGTACGTATGTATTTAAAAGAAATAGGACGTATTAATTTGCTTACTTCTGATGAGGAATTTGAGTATGCAAAAAGAGCAGAAGATGGTGATGAGGAAGCTAAAAGAATGCTTGCTGAATCTAATCTTCGTTTAGTTGTTAGTATTGCTAAAAGGTATGTAGGACGTGGAATGTTATTTTTAGATTTAATTCAAGAGGGTAATATTGGATTAATGAAAGCTGTAGATAAGTTTGATCCTACTAAAGGATATAAATTTTCTACTTATGCAACTTGGTGGATAAGACAGGCTATTACAAGAGCAATAGCAGATCAAGCTAGAACTATTCGTGTTCCTGTACATATGGTTGAAACAATTAATAAATTAGCTCGTGTACAAAGACAATTAACGCAAGAGTTAAATCGTGAACCTACTGATGAGGAAATAGCTAAGAAGTTAGGTATTTCTATTGAAAAGGTTCGTGAAGTATATAAAATATCTCAGGATCCAGTTTCATTAGAAACTCCAATTGGAGAAGAAGATGATTCACATTTAGGAGATTTTATTAAAGATGAGAGAACCATGGGTCCAGAAGAGTATGCAACAGTAGAAATGTTAAAAGACAAATTATCTGGTGCTTTAGCAACTTCAACAGGTCGTGAAGAAAAAGTACTTACACTTCGTCGTGGTCTTGAT
>CAZIFN010000032.1:0-12540 GCA_964538205.1 uncultured Mycoplasma sp. | reverse complement strand
GCGAAAATAGGAAGTTGCCAAGAATTTTTTTTTACAAAAAAGCATATTATTAAAAAAAAATTAAAGAAGAGTTGTATAACTTTTTTTTTTTGATATAATAAAATAGGTGATTAAAAATGGATTATAAAATAACAACATATTCAGAAGAAGAAACAATTGAATTAGCACAAAATATTGAATCAGAAAAATTTCAAAACATGGTAATTTGTTTAGAAGGAGATCTAGGCACGGGAAAAACTGTTTTTACTAAGGGCTTTGCTAAAGCAATGGAAATTGATGAAGATGTTACATCTCCAACATTTAATATTATAAAAGAATACACGTCTGGAGAAATGCCGTTATATCATATGGACGTATATAGACTTGATGGAAAAATGTCCGGTTTTGATATCGAAGAATATTATAGCAAAAAAGGTGTAACAATTATCGAATGGGCAGACATGATTACAGAGTATTTACCAGAAAAAAGATTAGATATAAAAATTAGAAGCTCAGAAGAAGATGAAAACAAAAGAATAATAACAATAGTTCCTCATGGAAAAAAATATGAAGAACTATGCGAGGCAGTTTTATGAAAGTGTTATATATAGATACCTCATCAAGTTATCTATATGCAGGCATTGTTTCAGCAAAAAAAACTGTATGCGAAATAAAAAAAGAATTTGGTCAAAATTTATCAGAAGAAGCTTTGCCATCTATAGTAAACTTATTTGAAAAAAGCAATTTATCTGCAAAAGATATTGATAAAATAATTGTTGTAAATGGTCCTGGCTCATTTACTGGGATTAGAATTGGTATAACAATAGCAAAAGTATATGCTTGGACCTTAAATATTCCTATAACAACTATATCTTCACTTGAAGCTATGGCAATATCAAGTATTAGCAATAAAAATCATATTCCTATAATAGATGCAAGAAGAGGATTTGTATATAGTGCAATATATGATAAAAATAACAAAGAAATACTTTCACCTAAACATATTAAACTAGAAAAATTAATTGAAGAGGTAGAAAAAGTTTCTGATTCCGTATATATTAGCAACGATGAATTTGAAAATCTTATAAATATAGAAAAATACAATCCAAATATTGAAAAAATTGTTAATTATTTTGATGATAAAGATGCCGTCAGTGCACATTCGGTAAATCCAGAGTATCTTAAATTAACAGAAGCCGAGGAAAACAAAAAAAATCATGATTGAAGAAATAAACACTGAAGGATTAAAAAAACTAAGCGATACATTTTTTAATAAGAAAAGAATTATACAAGATATAGAAGAAAATCCATTTGGAAAATTGATTATTTATACTGAAAAAACAGAAGTTTTAGGATACATTTATTACAGTGATATATATGAAAGAATTGAAATAAATAAAATTGAAGTAGAAATAAATAATAGAAACAACGGTATTGGCACAAAAATGTTGAATTATCTTCTGAAGAAAAATAAAAAAAGTATATCATTAGAAGTGAGAAAAGATAACTATGCAGCTATTAAGCTATATAAAAAGTTTGATTTTGAAGAAAAAGCCATAAGAAAAGGATATTATGAAGGAATTGATGGCATATTAATGGTTAGATAAAAGTAGTAAGTGAGTGATAATATGAAAGATATGTATATATTGGGTATAGAAAGTAGTTGCGATGAAACAAGTGCCTCTATTGTTTTAAATGGAGAAAAAGAAATATCTACAGTTATATCATCGCAAATAGATATTCATAAGAACTATGGAGGAGTAGTGCCAGAAATAGCAAGCAGGCAGCATGTGAAAAATATAACTATTGTATTAGAGGAATGTTTAAAAAAAGCAAACATGACTATGGAAGAAATAGATGCAATAGCAATAACATATGGGCCAGGATTAATAGGCTCCTTATTAATAGGACTGGAAGCAGCAAAAACATTGTCATTTATATATAACAAACCATTAATACCTGTACATCATATAGCGGGTCACATATATGCCAATAGTTTAGTTAAGAAAATGGAGTTTCCTTTATTAGCCGTTGTAGTGTCAGGAGGTCATACGGAATTAATAGAAATGCCAAAACACTATCAATTTAATAAACTTGGAGGAACCCTAGATGATGCCATAGGTGAGTGCTATGATAAAGTAGCAAGAATAATAGGATTAGAATATCCTGGTGGTCCCAAACTAGATAATTTAGCAAAAATGGGAAAAATCACTTATAAACTTCCAATACCATTAAAAGATGATAGCTATAATTTTTCTTTTAGTGGCTTAAAAAGTGCAGTAATAAATTTAGTACATAATGAAACACAAAAGGGAAATATGATAAATAAAGAAAACTTAGCTGCCTCATTTCAAAAAGTTGCCATTGAATCAATTACTAGTAAAGTAAAAACTGCTATTACGAGTAGAAACATAAAAACAGTAATAATTGCAGGTGGCGTTGCAGCAAATCAAGGATTAAGAGAAGCTATGACTAATCTAGCTAATGAACAAAATATAAACTTATCTATTCCGCCAATGAAATATTGTACAGATAATGCCACAATGATTGCTGCAGCAGGATATTATGCTTATTTAGATGGAAGAACAGCTGATCTGACATTAAATTCAAAATCACAAGATAAATTATGTTAAATCTAAATCATAGAAATATAGAATAAAAACTATTGCAACCAAAATATATTTAACAATATATTTTTTCTTTTTAAAGATAAAATAAGTGTATTCAAAAAAAATAAAAGTATGGTATAATTACTATAGTAAATAATAAAAAGAATAGAAAGAAGGAATAATATGTTAAAATCTTGCGTTAGCTATAGTACTAATAATGATAATTTTATAGTCGGAATGGAAATAGCAAAGAAAATAACAAAAGAAATATCAAACGCAAAGATAGGCTTTCTTTATACATCAGAAAAGAATAATATAAAAGAAATTATAAAGGGTATTAGAAACTTTAGCAATATGCCAATCATTGGTAGTACAAGTAGTGAAGGTATCATTACTAATGATGGTATAATTACATCAGACTCAGGTTTCGCCGGGATGTTAGCTTTAGAAGATAAAAATATGACTATAGGAATAGCCTCACATGAATCAGGGAATAATCCTAGAGCTATAGGAAGAAAAGTTGCTATTGAGGCGGTTGAAAATGCAAAAACAACGCGAGCACCTGCCTATTTTTACATGGTTGCAAGTCCAAAAGAAGAAGAAGAATATTTAATGGGAATTCAAGATGTTATAGGTCGTGTTCCTATGTTTGGTGGAAGTGCTGCTGATGATAATATAGATGGTAATTGGAAAATTATATGCAATGATAAAGTTTTTTCTGATGGTGTTGCTGTAGCATTTTTTTATACAGATAATGAAATCATAACCTCTTTTTCAGGAGAGTACAGAGAAACAAATAATATAGGCTTAATAACGGAGGTTAGCAATAATAGAACATTGGTTAGTATTGACGGAATATCTGCACTAAGAAAATATGCTAATTGGATAAATAAATCTCCATCAAGCTTAAAAGGGAAAAAATTACTTGAAATTTCAGCAAGTAAGCCATTAGGTATAAAAGATCCATTAGGAAACTTAACAGTAATTCGTCATCCGATGATTGGAAATGATATGGGAACTAAAACAACAACAGATGATACTATAACACTTGATAATAAAGTTGTTCCTAAAACGGCAATTATTCAATTAGAAGCTACAGTAGATGAATTAATTGATGCTTCAGTTAATATATTGAGAAAATTAAGAAAAGAATTATATACTAACCCAGGGGCATATATTTTAATTCATTCGGCAAGCAGAAAAAAAGTGATAGGAGAAAGATTACCAGAAGTATATAATTTGCTACAAAAAGAAACAAAAGGTATACCATTTATTATGCCATTTACATTTGGCGAGTATGGATATGATTCACATTCAGCGAATATTGCTGGAGGACTAATGTTGTCATTTACTGTTTTTGGAAAAGACTAAATAATAAAGTAAAAACACTTTAAAATTCTCTTATGTATAAAGAAAATTTAAAGTGTTTTAATTTGTCTTATTAACAAACTTTTTTTCAATATTATCAATTAAAAAATATAAAAGATAAGAAATAATCCCCAAAATCATTACACTAGTAATAACAAGATCAATATTAAAAACCTGTGAGCCATACATAATCAAATATCCAAGTCCTTGCTTTGATACTAACAGTTCACCCATGATAACTCCGATTAGACTCATTGAAATATTAATTTTACAAGTATTTATAATTGTTAATGTATTACTTGGCAATATAGCCTTAAAAAATATTTGCATTTTAGTAGCTTTAAAAGACCTTAACAGTGCTATATATTCTTTATTTGTAGATGAAAAACCATTATATATATTAATTATAGTTATAAAAACACTAATTAAAAGAGCCATAAAAATAATAGAATTAATACTTGCACCAACCCAAATAATTATTAAAGGACCAAGAGCAACCTTAGGGAGTGAATTTAAAATTGTAAGATATGGATCAATTATTCTTGAAATGATTTTATTACTCCATAATATGACTGCACTAATAAAGCCCACAATAGTAGCAATAAAGAAACTTAATAAAACTTCTGTTAAAGTAATCAAAATATGGTTAAATAAATTTCCAGACTTAAATAGAT
This sequence comes from uncultured Mycoplasma sp., assembly GCA_964538205.1. Taxonomy (GTDB): domain Bacteria; phylum Bacillota_I; class Bacilli_A; order RF39; family UBA660; genus CAG-877. The sequence continues at coordinate 7,910 of CAZIFN010000032.1, read as the reverse complement.
TAATGGTTGTAAGTAAAACTTTAGAAGGTGAAGATGATAAAAAAGTATTAATTAATCCAAAGTTAGCAAGTAATTCCCATGCTATTAAAAACATTAAAATAATAACAAGTTGAAAAAATATAACAATCATCTTCTCTTTTTTTCTTTTCTTTATAAAATTTTTATGCTCTTCACTATAAATGTACATCTAAATCACCCCAAATCTTTTCAAAGTAATAGTTAAATTCTTTACATTTTCTATTATGAATAGGGTTCTTTTTATCTGTTAAATTAATATTATATATATTTTTTATAATAGCTGGCCTTTTTGACAATACAATAATTTTATCAGACATGCTTATAGCTTCGCCAATATACTAAATAAATGTAATCATGAAAAAGTAAGGAAACATAGTTGTTTCCTTACTTTTTTAATAATAGAATAATCTATTTATATTTTTTTTATCTAGGTAGTCAGTATAAACTCTACCTAAATATTTTATAAGTGCAACATCAGTGCTGTAATATTTTCCATCAAAAGAGAAGAAAAACACTTCAATTTCACCTATGTTTTCAAATAGACCTGTTTCTATTATTTCTGATACAGGTATAAATGGGGTTTTATCCCATTTTTCCATGTATTCATCAAATAATAACATTTGACTATCTATTTCTTTATCTAAATTCATAGATGTTTCCTCCTTTCTTTTATATTGATTAGTTAAAAATATTTTAATTATTAAAACCAATCTACTTTAATATATAAATTAACTACACTTTTCCTAGTAAATTCAAACTCAATAAGATAAATTTAAGTTTTATGTTACTATTTAAGTGTTAAAAGGATGAATTAGATATGGAAAATAAGAGGTTACGTAGGGATAGGTTATCTTCAATCAATTTATTGGAACGTAGGATTATATATTTAGATGGAGAGATAAACGATGAGTGTGCAAAAGATGTTATCAATAAATTACTTAGATTAGATATACAAAGTCATAAGGATATTACAATGTATATAAATTCTAATGGTGGTAGTGTTGCAAGTGGTCTAGCAATTTATGATGTTATGAATATGATAAAAAGTGATATATCAACAATATGTATTGGTAAATGTGCTAGTATGGCAAGTATATTACTAATTAATGGTACTAAAGGTAAAAGATATATTTTGCCTAATGCAGAAGTTATGATCCATGAAGTATCAGCAGGAACATTTGGTAAGGTTACTGAAATGCAAATGAAATTAGACCATTCTAAAAGTTTAAATAATAAGTTATGGAAAATTATATCAAAAAAGACTAATCGTTCATTTCAACAAATAAAGAAAGATGCTACTAATAAGGATGCTTGGATGAGTTCAAAATTGGCATTAAAGTATGGATTTGTTGACAAAGTATTAGAAAGGAATTATTAATATGTTCTTAAAAAGCTGTGTAGCTGATGTGAGTGATGAAGAATTTGAACTTTTAGTAAACCCACATGGAGATAGAGTTCATAAATATATTGAAGCATGTATATTGCCAGAGGTAATATCATTTTATTTAGCAACTGGGTATTATAAAAATTGCGTATATCAAGATAGTTTAGATATACATATTAATTCAATAATTGCTGAGTTGTTTAATGGTGAATATGAGGAACGAGAAACGTTGAAAAGCAACATCAAAAAAGTTTTATATATTAAATATGGTTTAATAGTGATTAATGAAAGTCCTCTTGATTTTGCTCAATATTAAATCTAACATTTGATTAATTTTACATTAAAATATGTTGATAATAGTATGTAAAAACAAGTAAAAATATAAAATCAAAAATAAAGACCTTTGATTTTAAGTTGAGGAGGAGTTAAATATGGCAATATGGGGTTATGCTAGAATAAGTACTGACGAAGTACGACAGCATATAGATAGACAATTTAGAGAACTTGAGAAAATGGGAGTTTTAAGGGAAAATATATACTATGATATAGCAAGTGGTACTAAAACTGATAGATTAGAGTTTAACAGGTTGCTACAAAGTGTTTCAAGGGGCGACACAATTGTTTCTACTGAGGTTAGTAGAATTACTAGGAGTATTAAGCATTTAATCCAGATAATCGATTTTGTTAGGGAAAATAAGTTAAAGTTAATATTAGGTAATTTCATTGTAGATTGTACTACTGATACACCAGATTGTATGACTTTAGCGACTATACAACTTATGGGAGTTTTTTCCGAGTTGGAACGAAATATATTATCAGAGAGGGTTAAAAGTGGAATGCAAAATGCTAGAGCAAAAGGCAAACAAATTGGTCGTAAAGTTGTTAATAGTGTTAGTGATATACCAACAGACTTTATTAAATATTATAAGTTGTATAAAATAGGAACAATTAACAAAATAATGTTAACTGAATTGGCAAAGATTAGTTATCCTACTACATTAAAATATATAGCGATTATAGAAAATAAAAAAACGATTAATAAATCGCTCTAGTTCTTCATATCAATAAAACCTTGAATGTAAGATTGTACTTTAACTTTTTCTATATTATGTAATTGCCTATAATTAAACAATAAAGCATTTTCTTCCTCGTTTAAAGTTAAGTTGCTTGGTGTTGTGTCATTTGTTAAACCTAGTATGTAATCAACGCTTGTATTAAGAATATTACTCATGGCAATTAACATTTCTTGTCTAGGCTTTATGACACCTTTAATATATTGGTTAACGGTTTCTTTTGATACACCTAATTCAACCGATAACCATACTTGAGTTTTATTTTTAACATTTAAAAGTGTTTGAATGTTTGGTAAAGGTCTTACAGTTGATGATGTTTCTTCCATAGTACACCTCCGTTCGTTAATCTATGCTTATACAAGTATGATGTAAAACTTATATAAGAATTATACAAACTAAATTGACAATTAGATTGAAGTGAGATATAATTTAGATATAAGTTATACTTAACTTTGATGTAAGGAGTGAGAATGTGAAAGAAAAAATAATTAAGGAAGGGCCTGCTAACTGGTATCATGGTATAGGGAGTAAAGGTGGCAAATTAGTGCTTACTAATTATACGTTATATTTTGAGGGACATTTATTTAATGCAGGAAAAAAGGAATATGAGGTTGATATAGAAGACATAACAGGGGTTTCTGCTGGTTTTCTTAAAAATATGGTTGTATCAACAATTAATGGAAATGAAACATTTGTAGTTAATGGTAAAAATGAATGGATACAAGCAATACAAGTTGCTATGAGTAATAAGGAATGATATGATAAAACTTACAGTAAAATTGATAGATGGCGATATTAAAGAAAATGCCGTTTTAAATATTAAAGATAATAGTTTTGTTATTAAAACAGATGCTGGAGAACTTATTAAGATACCATACAACAATATAGAAAGTTATAAATATAATGAAAGCAATAAATTGACTTTTCATTTATTGGATGGTAACAATATAGTTATAAAATGCAAATTAAATGAGCAACTAAAAACAAAACTTGAAGAGATAGTTTCACAACCAAAAGTACAACCAAAAGAAAAAGTACAAGAGCATGATAAAGTTGACAAAGTTAAAAAAGTTGAAAAGTCTTCAAATTCAAAAAAATATAATGGTACTGTTTTTTTACCTCGTGGGCAAACAAATTGTGACGTAACATTAAATAAAGATAATCTAACTATAGAAAGTGGTTCTGAAATATTGATAATACCTTATAATTCTATAATACGATTAGAACTGACTGACAATAATGATATAAAAATTCTTTCAAACAATAATAATAACTTCGTTATTAGGTGTAAAAACATAGATGTATTATATAGAGAATTGAAGAAATCAAAATCAAACAGCACTTACGAAAGCAGTTCGAATGTTAAAGTTCAAGATGTATTTGGTAATGATGTAATAAAAGTAAATACTCAAAATGGTTCGGGTGTAAAAATACTAGTAATTATCTCAATCATAATAGGAATAATTTTTATGTTTAAATCTTGTGTGAATAGTTCTGATAGCCCAGCAAATACTATTCAGTGGGATATACGCGATATGGGTGCAAAACTTGGATATGGAACTAGATATACTATTGGTGAGGTAATTAGTGCATCATGTCATGAAGAAGAAAATGATGGTAATGGTAGATACATTATAAGGTGTAATGTTCAATATTATCCTAAGAGAAATAATGGAGCAATAGCAACTGATTCGAAAATGGATGAAACAATATATGCAGTATTTTTAAGAAAAGATAATAACAATTTTTCAAGGAGATATACATCTATAATTACTGATAGTTTTAAGACAAAAACTTGTTGGGGTAAAGCAAAATCAGAAGGTTTATTTTGTAATAATTAAAACAAAAAATAAATCAAGAACAAAAATAAAGCAAATTTACAAACAATTAATTCAACAATGGATATACTACGGGTTTAGTAGTGTATTCATTGTTTTTTTTTAGGAGGTATTTTAATGGAAAAAATAATATATACAACTGTTTATGACGCTGTTTTAAGAAAACTTGAAACAATGACAAGAAGAAGATTTGATGATGACGAATTTAGAAATTGTAAATCAATTAGGGTTAAAGATACCATTATTGATAAAAAGTATGGTCATGTTGATATATATGCAGAAAATCAATATATTTTAAAAAAGGCTTATAATCAACTGGCAAAATCAGGAAAAACTGCACCATTATCTAAATTAGAAATGCAAAGATTTGTTAATAGTGTATTAATAAATGGAATACTATTTACTGCACAAGATATAGTGATTTATAGAATACTAATTAGTCATTTTATAAATTATCAACAAGATGGAGTTGCCACTATTACTCTTGATATGATACATAGTAAATATAGAGGGAAAAATTATGCATATAAATCTGGTGTAGATAGATTTGATAAACAAACACTTAAAGCATATATTAATGTATTTAACAAATTAAGTACGTTAGAACTTACTATCAACTTCGGAGAAAGTAAGTTAAAATCATTTAAATATTTGCAAGAAAAGGGAAGATATTTTTTTAAACAAAAGTTATTAACTTTTTGTAGTGATATTAATGTTAACAACATTTCTACTGCAGAGATTAAATATAGTTTAGGAGACTTTGGCACATATATTTGTACTTCTAAACAGTATGGACAATTCCTACCATCAGTATTCTATCAACTTAGGTTCAATCAAATTGATACGTTTAATATGGCAGTTTATATAAGTAGAATGATAGTCATAAATAGAAGAAAAAGAGATAGTGTTACTATACATATTAGTACATTACTTTCCCGTATTAATAAATATGATACAAAGGGATACAATATATCATTCACATATATTGATTATCTAGCAAATATTGATCCTGTTAAGAGAAATAAAAAGATTAAGCATATACAAGAACAACTTGACTATATATTAAATACTCTTGTCGAAGAAACGAAAATCAAGAAATATGAATATTTAGGCAAATTTAATTATAATTTTATCAAGCATGAAGAACTTGCAGTTAAATTGTATTTTAATAAGCATAGGTAACTGGTAAAAATCAATATAGGTAACTGGTAAATATTTGTTAGGTGGTAGTAAAAAAAGGCTTGAAAAGTATTGAAAACAAAGGAGATTAGTTCTTTAATATTATAATATAAATATTTATTACCTAACTATTTAAATAGTTTAGGTAGAATTATTATTTTCAAATAATAATGAATTCCTTGGTAGTTGAATAGTTAGGTGTTACAAAATAGTATGTTATAAGAGCGTGCGTGAGAGGTGGTAGTAAAAAATTTAAGGCTTTATTTATTGGGTAAAGGCTGGTACAATCGTCATTCGGTTGTGGCAGTATGCTTATTTACTCTTTTATAGTCATATTCAAGGCAACAAGTTGCCTCGAATTTCATAAGTTTATATGAAAGAGGAATTACTTATGAATGAAAGACTATTGAAGAATAGTAAAAATATAAAAATCAAATTAAGCAAAGAGCAACAATTAAAGATGTTAGAGTTCTTTGTTAAAACATCTATACCTAGAATGCTACAACCTAGTAAGGAGCAAAAGTAGTATGAAGAATGCGGGTATTTATGTACGTGTATCAACAGAACGACAAGCACAAGAGGGTTACTCTGTATCAGCACAAAAAGAAAATCTTACTTCATTTGCAAAAACAAATAATTTCAAAGTGTATGATGTTTATGCAGATGAGGGTATAAGTGGGAAAAATGTTGAAGGAAGACCTTCAATAAAGAGATTAATTAAGGATATACAAGACGGAAAAATAGATGTAGTGTTAATCCAAAAGTTTGATAGATTAACAAGAAATATAACTGATACTGAAGATTTCATTAAATTATTTCAAAAATATGATGTTGACGTATGGTCTATATCAGATGGTAAAGTTGATATAAGCAATTCAAATGGGAAGTTTATGACTTTGTTAAAAGGCTTATTTGCTCAGCATGAAAGAGAATTAACTGCTGAAAGAATTAAAGTTGCATTTAGTGAAAAAGCAAGACAAGGTTATACATTATGTTGTGGTTGCACTCCTTACGGTTACAATAGAAAAAAAGGAAACAAAGTTATTATAATTAATCAAGAAGAAGCAAAAGTTGTAAGGAGAATATTTAAGATGTATATAGATGGTATTCCATTTACTACAATAGCAAAAACGTTGACTGCTGAGGGCATACAAACTAAACGAGCAGGTAAATCTATCAATATTAAGAAAAATGGTGAAATAGTTGAAACGAAGACATTTGTGGGTGTGTGGTCGCCAAAATTGATAAGATTAATATTATCTAACCCTGTTTACATAGGTAAAGTTAGGTATGGCATAGGTAGAAAAGATTATTATATAGGTGATGGTATTCATAAACCAATTGTTAGTGAGACAGTGTGGAATAAGGTTCAAAATAGGTTATCAAAAATAGAGCCTAAAGTTCGTACAAATAGACCAAAAGATGATGTGTATTTTTGTGGTACTTTAGTATGTGGAATATGTGGAAAAAGATTAACAACTGCTAGGACTATTGGAAGAATTAGAAAAGATGGAACTAGAAACATATTTAATGCTTATAGGTGTGTTAATCAAGAAAAGCAAATTTGTACTGCTAGATACATATCTCATACCAAAGTAGAAAAAGCATTTATTGAATACTTAACAAATAATGTATCAGAGTTTGATAGTATTGATGATGTGGTTATTGAAGAAGAAGATGTAGATTTAGAGGAAATAAATGATATTAAAAGGTTACTAACCAACAAGAAAGCAAAGCAAAAGGAAATAATGGATTTATTTATGGCAGAAAAGTTAGATTATAGCCAATTCAAATATATGAGTGAAGAACTAGATAGCATTATCAAAACCAATGAAATTAGATTATCTCGTTTAGAACAAGACTATTCAAATAAACCTAATATAAATAAAGCAGAGATTTCAAGATATATAGTAGATCATTGGAAACTTTTAACCGACAAAGAAAAATTGAACTTCTTAAATGAGTTTGTGGAAAGTATTACCATAGTTAACCGAGATACTGATAGACATAATGGTAAGGCAGAGATATTGGATGTCAAGTTCTATGATTATAAACAACAAAACCCTAGTAATTGCTAGGGTTTTACTATGCTTAAAAATAATGGTATGTTAATTTGGTATATAACTTCACCAATATCATGTGTAACCATGATGGCGGTCTTACCTTCTTCTTTAATAATTTTATATATATCATCACTAATGGCAAGTCTTGATTGATAGTCTAGAGCAGATAATGGCTCATCTAAAAGTAAAATATCAGGATTGGTTGCTAGAGTCCTAATAAGAGCAACTGTGCGTTTACAGTATAGACACTAATGCTTTATCAAAGCCTTATTTTTCAAAGTTTTTTTTTAAAATTTTGTTTTTTTTCAGTATGCTTTAAAAATGAGCATACTAAATATTATTCAAAATTCCATTT